>NZ_JTKZ01000209.1:0-39100 GCF_000799035.1 Delftia sp. ZNC0008 | reverse complement strand
CACCGGGAGCGCAGCCGTAGCGGCGGCCCAGATTTTTGACAGTTGCAGGCCCTGCCCGACCTGGCGCCTGCGCGTGACTTGACAGTGAACTCCATGAACCGCCCTTACAACTTCTCCGCCGGCCCTGCCGCCATTCCCGCCGAAGTGCTGCAGCAGGCAGCCGCCGAAATGCTCGACTGGCACGGGTCCGGCATGAGCGTGATGGAGATGAGCCACCGCGGCAAGGAGTTCATCTCCATCTACGAACAGGCCGAGGCCGATCTGCGCGAGCTGCTGGCCGTGCCGCCCGAATTCAAGATCCTGTTCATGCAGGGCGGCGGCCTGGCCGAGAACGCCATCGTTCCGCTGAACCTGTCGCGCGCCGGCACGGTGGACTTCGTGCTCAGCGGCAGCTGGAGCCAGAAGTCGGCCAAGGAAGCACGCAAGTACGTGGCCGATGCACACATCGCAGCCAGCGGCGAGGACAGCCAATTCACCACCCTGCCCGCCCCCGAAAGCTGGCAACTGAGCCGTGGCGCCAGCTACGTGCACATCTGCAGCAACGAAACCATCCATGGCGTGGAGTTCCAGGAACTGCCCGACCTGAAGGCGCTGGGCTGCGATGCTCCGCTGGTGGTGGATTTCTCCTCGCACGTGGCCTCGCGCCCCGTCGATTGGAGCCGCGTGGGCCTGGCCTTTGGCGGTGCGCAAAAGAACCTGGGCCCGGCCGGCCTGACCCTGGTCATCGTGCGTGAGGACCTGCTGGGCCACGCCCTGCCCGCCTGCCCTTCGGCTTTCGACTACAAGACCGTGGCCGACAACCAGTCGATGTACAACACGCCGCCCACCTGGGGCATCTACATCGCGGGCCTGACCTTCCAGTGGATCAAGCGCCAGACCGAAGGCGGCCTGACCGGCGTGGCGGCCCTGCAGGCGCGCAATATCGCCAAGGCCGACCTGTTCTACCAGTACGTGGACCAGTCCTCGTTCTACGTGAACAAGGTCGCTGCCAATTGCCGCTCGCGCATGAACATCCCTTTCTTCCTGCGCGACGAGTCGCGCAATGACGCCTTCCTGGCCGGAGCCCGGGAACGCGGCCTGCTGCAACTCAAGGGCCACAAGTCCGTCGGCGGCATGCGTGCCAGCATCTACAACGCCATGCCCATCGCTGGCGTGCAGGCGCTGGTGGAGTACATGCGCGAATTCGAACAGCGCAACGCCTGACCGACCACACCCCCTTCCATGAGCACCCCACCCCAAGCCTCTCCCGATCTGGCGCATCTGCGCGTGCAGATCGACGATATCGACCAGCAACTGCTGGATCTGCTGAACCGACGCGCCCGCGTGGCCGAGCAGGTCGGCGAGGTCAAGAAGCGGGAAGGCACGCCCTTCTTCCGCCCTGACCGCGTGGCCCAGGTCATCCAGAAGATCGAGTCCGCCAACCCCGGCCCGCTCAAGAACGCCCATGTCTCGGCCATCTGGCGCGAGATCATGTCGGCCTGCCTGGCACTGGAGTCACCCCAGCGCGTGGCCGTGCTGGGCCCGGCGGGCACGTTCTGCGAGGAAGCGGCCATCCAGTATTTCGGCGGCGCGGCCGACCTGATGTACTGCAACAGCTTCGACGAGGTCTTCCACGCCACGGCCGCGGGCAGCGCGCAGTACGGAGTGGTGGGCGTGGAGAACTCCAACGAAGGCGTGGTCACGCGCTCGCTGGACATGTTCCTGCATACGCCCTGCCACGTGGTGGGAGAGGTCAGCCTGCTGGTGCGCCACAACCTGCTGCGCAGCACCAACACGACCGAAGGCATCAAGGTGGTTGCAGCTCACCCCCAGGCCCTGGCCCAATGTCAGGGCTGGCTGTCCAAGCATCTGCCACATGCCGAACGCCGCCCGGTGTCCAGCAACGCCGAAGGCGCCCGCCTGGCGGCGCTGCACCCCGACATCGCCGGCCTGGCCAGCGAACGCGCGGCCCAGCAATTCGGCCTGCACGTGGTGGCGCATGCCATTCAGGACGATGCCTACAACCGTACGCGCTTCGCCGTCATCTGCCTGCCGCATACGCTGGCGACGCCCGCACCCAGCGGGCAGGATTGCACCAGCATCATCATCTCCGTGCCCAACCGTCCCGGCGCCGTGCATGACCTGCTGGTACCGCTCAAGCGGCACGGCGTCTCCATGACGCGCTTCGAATCGCGCCCCGCACGCACCGGCCAGTGGGAGTACTACTTCTACATCGACCTCGAAGGTCACCCGGCCCAGCCCAACGTGGCCAGCGCGCTGCAGGAGCTGCGCGAGCTGTGCGCCTTCTACAAGGTGCTGGGCACCTATCCGGTCTCCAAGTGATGCAGCCGTTCGAACAACTGGGGTTGATCGGCTGCGGCCTCATGGGCGGCTCGTTCGCGCTGGCGCTCAAGCAGGCCGGGCTGGTCAAGCGTGTCGTGGGCTACAGCAAATCCCCGTCTACCACCGAGCGCGCACGCCAGATGGGCGTCATCGATGTGGAGGCACCCTCGGCCCTGCTGGCCGCCGCCGGCGCAGACCTGGTGCTGCTGGCGGTGCCCGTGGCGGCCACCGAGGCCACGCTCAAGTCCATCAAGCACCTGGTCACGCCCGGGATGATGATCATGGACGTGGGCTCCACCAAGGTCGATGTGGTGCATGCCGCCCGCTCGGCATTGCGCGACCAGCTCGGCTCCTTCGTGCCGGCCCATCCCATTGCGGGCAAGGAAGTCTCGGGCGTCGAGCATTCCGACCCCCAGCTGTACAAGGGCGCACAGGTCATCCTGACGCCCACGGAACGCACACTGACCGAGCACCTGCAAAAGGCCCAGTCCCTGTGGGAGCTGCTGGGCTGCCGCGTGCGCGCCATGTCGCCAGAAGCCCACGACAGCGCCTTTGCCACGGTCAGCCACCTGCCGCATCTGCTGGCCTTCGCCATGATGCAAAGCGTGATCACCCAGCCCGATTCCGATGAGGTGCTGTCCCTGGCCGGCCCCGGCTTCCGTGACTTCACGCGCATTGCAGCAGGCGACCCCAAGATGTGGCGCGATGTGCTGCTGGCCAACAGCGAACAGGTGCTGGCGCAGTCGCGCCAGTTCCAGCAGGCGCTGCAGCAACTCGAATGCCTGATCCAGGCCGGCGACGGCCAAGGCCTGGAAGACCACCTGACCCTGGCCAGCGCGGCGCGTGCCCACTGGCGCATGGGCGTACCGCGCCGCTGACGCGCAACGCCGGCCGCGCTCCAAGCGCCCCCGAGCGCATCTGTGGATTGCGGCCAGCGCGGCCGCAATGCCTTCCGACAGCCTGTTTGCCTCCGAATTGCCATGTTCAGTACCGCCTTCCTCGATATCCCCCCTCTTTCCCGCGCTCAGGGCACGGTGAGCCTGCCAGGCTCCAAGAGCATCTCGAACCGCGTGCTGCTGCTGGCAGCGCTGAGCCAGGGCACGACCGTGGTCCACGACCTGCTTGACTCGGACGACACGCGCGTCATGCTCCAGGCCCTGCAGCAACTGGGCTGCACGGTGGAGCCCGCGACCATCACCCTCGGCAAGCCTGTGCGCATCACCGGCCTGGGCGGCGTCCTGCCCTCCGGCGCCAGTGCCGAGCTGTTCATGGGCAACGCCGGCACGGCCATGCGGCCGCTGACGGCAGCCCTGTCCGTGCTGGGCGGCGACTTCCAACTCAGCGGTGTGCCGCGCATGCATGAGCGCCCCATCGGCGATCTGGTCGATGCGCTGCGACAGCTCGGCTGCCGCATCGACTACCTGGGCAACGAGGGCTTTCCTCCGCTGCACATCCGCCAGCCCGATTTCTCGCAGCTGCCGCACAGCCCCATCCAGGTGCGTGGCGATGTCTCCAGCCAGTTCCTGACCTCGCTGTTGATGGCACTGCCGCTGCTGGCCACCACGCGCGACATCACCATCGAAGTCGTGGGCGAGCTGATCTCCAAGCCCTACATCCATATCACGCTGGAGTTGCTGGCCCGCTTCGGCATCGCCGTGCACAACGAGAACTGGCAGCGCTTCACCATCCCGGCCGGCAGTCGCTACCGCTCGCCGGGCGAGATCCATGTCGAGGCAGACGCCTCGTCGGCCAGCTACTTCATCGCACTGGGCGCCATCGCCTCGGACAGCGCCGAAGGCATCCGTATCCTCGGCGTGGGACTGGATTCCATCCAGGGCGATATCCGCTTTGTCGAAGCCGCGCGCGCAATGGGCGCCGAGGTGGAGGGAGGCCCGAACTGGCTGCGCATCCGCCGTGGCGCCTGGCCGCTCAAGGCCATCGACCTGGACTGCAACCACATCCCCGATGCCGCCATGACGCTGGCCGTCATGGCTCTGTATGCCGATGGCACGACCACGCTGCGCAACATCGCAAGCTGGCGCGTCAAGGAGACCGACCGCATCGCGGCCATGACCAAGGAGCTGCGCAAGCTGGGCGCCGAAGTCGAGGAAGGCGCGGACTTCATCCGCGTCACACCACCCGCATCCACCGCCGCATGGCGCGCGGCCAGCATCCACACCTACGACGATCACCGGGTGGCCATGTGCTTCTCGCTGGCGGCCTTCAACCCGGCCGCCCTGCCGGTGCGCATCGAAGACCCCAAGTGCGTCGCCAAGACCTTCCCCGACTACTTCGAGGCCCTGTTCTCGGTCTGCGAGACGGCCCGTGCGTGCATCCCCGTGATCTGCATCGATGGCCCCACCGCCTCCGGCAAAGGAACCATCGCCGCCGAGGTGGCCGAGGCCCTGGGCTACCACCTGCTGGACTCAGGCGCGCTGTACCGCCTCACAGGACTGGCCGCGTCGCGGGCCGGCATGGTGCTGGACGAATCCCACGCCCCGCAGATTGCCGCGCTGGCGCGCGCGCTGCCCGTGCGCTTTGATGCCGAGCAGCGCATCTGGCTGGGCGACGAGGATGTCACCTTGATCCTGCGCAGCGAGGAGTCGGGCATGAACGCCTCGCGCGTCTCGGCCCTGCCGGCCGTGCGCGATGCACTGGTGGACCTGCAACTGTCCTTCCAGCAGCTGCCGGGGCTGGTCGCCGACGGCCGCGACATGGGCACGGTGATCTTTCCCCATGCTCCCCTCAAGGTCTATTTGTCGGCCTCCGCCGCCTGTCGCGCCGAGCGCCGGCATAAGCAGTTGATTTCCAAAGGAATTGCCGCTAACATAAGCGCCCTTCGGGCAGACCTTGAAGCACGCGATGCGCGGGACATGAACCGCAGCGTTGCACCCCTCAAGCCCGCCCAGGATTCCATGCTGCTTGACAGCTCCGAGCTTTCCATCGAAGAGGTGGCAGAGCAGGTGCTTTCATGGTGGCAGGAACGCCAGCCGTTCGGCCGCGACTGATTGCCAGTTGCGCCGCACGGTCGGCAACCCGCCCTCAGGGCCCAGACATGGCGGCACCGCCCCGTGTACGGCCCGAGGTTCATAGACTCCAACCCCGTGGTTGAACCCACAACACCTCCGCAAACAGTCCTAGAAACGCTTGGCAATGGTGCCAACGGAAACCTGTTTGCGGGCAAGGAAATACATGTCTGAATCTTTTGCCTCCCTGTTTGAAGAATCGCTGCAACGCACGGAAATGCGTCCTGGCGAGGTCATCACCGCTGAAGTCGTGCGCGTCGAGCACAACTTCGTCGTCGTGAACGCTGGCCTGAAGTCGGAAGCCTATGTGCCGATCGACGAATTCAAGAACGACCAGGGAGAAATCGAAGTCCAGGTGGGCGACTTTGTGTCGGTCGCCATCGGCTCGATCGAAAACGGCTACGGCGACACCATCCTGTCGCGCGACACCGCCAAGCGCCTGGCCTCGTGGCTGGCTCTGGAAAAGGCCCTGGAATCGGGCGAATTCGTGACCGGCACGACCTCCGGCAAGGTCAAGGGCGGTCTGACGGTGCTGGTCAACGGCATCCGCGCCTTCCTGCCCGGTTCGCTGATCGACACCCGTCCGATCAAGGACCTGACTCCGTACGAAAACAAGACGATGGAGTTCAAGGTCATCAAGCTGGACCGCAAGCGCAACAACGTGGTGCTGAGCCGCCGCGCCGTGGTCGAAGCCTCGATGGGCGAAGAGCGCGCCAAGCTGATGGAGACGCTGAAGGAAGGCGCCATCGTTCAAGGCGTGGTCAAGAACATCACCGAATACGGTGCGTTCGTGGACCTGGGCGGCATCGACGGCCTGCTGCACATCACCGACATGGCATGGCGCCGCGTGCGTCATCCTTCGGAAGTCGTGCAGGCTGGCCAGGAAATCACGGCCAAGATCCTCAAGTTCGACACCGAGAAGAACCGTGTCTCGCTGGGTCTGAAGCAAATGGGCGACGACCCGTGGATGGGCGTTTCGCGCCGCTACCCCTCGAGCACCCGCCTGTTCGGCAAGGTCACGAACATTGCCGACTACGGCGCGTTCGTCGAGCTGGAACCCGGCATCGAAGGCCTGGTGCACGTCTCCGAAATGGACTGGACCAACAAGAACATTGCTCCGACCAAGCTCGTGACCCTGGGTGACGAAGTCGAAGTCATGGTGCTGGAGATCGACGAAGACAAGCGTCGCATCTCGCTGGGCATGAAGCAGTGCAAGGCCAACCCCTGGCAAGAGTTCGCGCAGAACACCAAGCGCGGCGACCGCGTCAAGGGCCCGATCAAGTCGATCACCGACTTCGGCGTGTTCGTGGGTCTGGCTGCCGGCATCGACGGCCTGGTGCACCTGTCCGACCTGTCCTGGAACGAGCCCGGCGAAGCTGCCGTGCGCAACTACAAGAAGGGCCAGGAAGTCGAAGCCATCGTGCTGGCCGTGGACGTCGAGCGCGAGCGCATCTCCCTGGGCATCAAGCAACTGGACAGCGATCCCTTCACGACCTTCGTGACCGTGAACGACAAGGGCCAGATCGTGTCGGGCAAGGTCAAGACGGTGGACGCACGCGGTGCTGAAATCGACCTGGGCGAAGACATCGTCGGCTACCTGCGCGCTTCGGAAATCGCCGTTGACCGCGTGGAAGATGCCCGCTCGGTGCTGAAGGAAGGCGACGAGATCACCGCCGTGGTGGTCAATGTGGATCGCAAGACCCGCAACATCCAGCTGTCGATCAAGGCCAAGGACCAGGTTGACCAGCAAGAAGCCATGGCTTCCCTGTCCGCCCAGTCGGCCAAGGAAAACGCCGGCACGACCAGCCTGGGCGCCCTGCTGCGCGCCAAGCTGGACAACTCCGACAAGTAATCAGCAGCCAGTCTGCTGACCGCTGAAGGTCGGATGCGACGGGTGCCTCCGGGCGCCCGTCGCCATTTCAACCCCTGATTCCTATCCTTGATGACCCGATCCGATCTCGTCGAAGAACTCGCAGCACGCTTTGGCCAACTGAGCCAGCGCGACGCCGAGCAGGCCGTCAAGACGATTCTTGACGCCGTCAGCGATGCCCTGGTGCGCGGCCATCGCATCGAAATCCGCGGCTTTGGAAGTTTCTCGGTCAACCACCGCCCGCCCCGCATGGGCCGCAATCCCCGCAGCGGCGAGGCCGTCCACATTCCGTCCAAGCGCGTGCCGCACTTCAAGCCCGGCAAGGCCCTGCGCGAAGCCGTGGACCTGCGCCCCGGCGCGGCGCCCGACACGGTTGCCGCCAGCTCCGCAGGCACCGGCCCTGCCGCCTGAAAGCCGGCTTGCCGGCTGCGCGCACTGCAGCCGTCGTCACCGCCAGGCTCTAGAATCGTTCCCGTCACACAAGGGAACACATGAAGTACTTCCTGTGGCTGCTCAAGGCGGCCATTTTTTTTACGCTGTTCGCCTTCGCACTGAACAACCAGCAGGACGCGACGGTGCACTTCTTCTTCGGCACCTCCTGGACTGCGCCGCTGGTACTGGTGGTGCTGGCGGCCTTCGCCCTGGGCCTGATCGTGGGCGTGCTGGGCATGGTGCCGCGCTGGCTCAAGCACCGCAATGCCGCGCGCTCGACCCAGGTCCCCGCGCCTGCAGCCGAAGGAGCGGCGCCATCCACGGCGCCCAAGGCGCCCCCCTCCCCCATCCTGCCGGGCGACGTGCATGGAATTTGATCTGAGCTGGATACTGCTGGGCCTGCCCATGGCCTTCGTGCTGGGCTGGCTGGCCTCGCGCTGGGACCTGAGGCAGATTCGCGCCGAAAACCGCCAGGCACCCAAGGCCTATTTCAAGGGCCTGAACTTCCTGCTCAACGAGCAGCAGGACAAGGCCATCGACGCCTTCATCGAAGCCGTGCAGAACGACCCCGACACCTCGGAGTTGCACTTCGCCCTGGGCAATCTCTTTCGCCGCCGCGGCGAATACAACCGCGCCGTGCGCGTGCATGAGCACCTGCTGTCGCGCGGCGACCTCAGCCGCGTGGACCGCGACCGCGCCCAGCACGCGCTGGCCCAGGACTTTCTGAAGGCAGGCCTGCTCGATCGCGCCGAGGACGCGCTGCGCCGCCTGGAAGGCACGGCCTTCGAGGCCGAGGCCCGCCTGGCCCTGCTGGCCATTTACGAGCGCTCGCGCGACTGGACACAGGCCGCCGCCATTGCTCGCCGCATGCAGGATGCCAACCAGGGGGACTTCAGTGGCCGGCTGGCGCACTACCTGTGCGAAGACGCCCAGTCCTTGCTCACGCAGGGCCAGCAGGCCGAGGCGCTGCAGCGGCTGCAGCAAGCCATCACCACAGCACCCCAGGCTGCGCGACCGCGCCTGGAGCATGCCCAGTTGCAGCATCGCATGGGGCAATCGGCCCAGGCCTTGCAAACGCTGGAAAGCCTGGCCGAGCAGTCCCCCGCCGCGCTGCCGCTGGCAGCCCAGTTGCTGGTGGACATCGCAGCCGCCACAGGCCAACGCCAGCATGTCCACCAGCTGCTCAGCCAGCAATACGCCCAGGCACCTTCGCTGGACCTGCTGCAGGCGTTGGTTGCGCTGGACGCTCAAATTGAAGAACAGAGCACCGATGGTGAAACCAAGGCACCGGGACGCGCCCGCCTGGTCCAGCATCTGGACCGGGAACCTTCCCTGGTGGCTGCTGCGCAGTGGCTGGCTGGCGAGAAACTGTCCGAGGAGCAATACCACCCAGCCGTGCAACGCGCGCTGGACCACGCCGCCAAACCGCTGACCCGCTACCGCTGCGCGGCCTGCGGCTTCGAGGCGCGCCAGCATTTCTGGCACTGCCCCGGCTGCCAGAGCTGGGACAGCTACCCGGCCCGGCGCGTCGAGGAGCTGTGATGGGCCGGGGTGGCGAAAGGCGGCCATATCCCCGGCACCGCGTCACCCCCATTGGCAAACACGGCATGGCCAGTGTATTTTCAGAGTATTCCTAGAAACCGCCCTGGAGGGCGCGTGGCCATTGGCTTTGGGCGCGTGCGGCCGTGCCTGCGCCGGCCTCCTGGAGCCCGCGACTGCCTGGCGGCACGCCAGAGGCCTGCATAAGATGCTTCTGGGTCGCAATGTTGCGGCCCTCAACATTGAGGGATCAGGAGGTTTGTATGTTCAGAAAATTGATGGCTGGCTTCATTGCGCTGCTGTGGTCCGTGATGGCTTTGGCCGCTGTGGAAGCCAACAAGGCGAATGAAGCCGAACTGACATCCATCAAGGGCATAGGCCCGGCCATGTCGGCACGCATTCTCGAGGAACGCAAATCCGCCCCCTTCAAGGACTGGCCCGACTTCATCGCACGGGTCAAGGGTGTGGCGGAACCGACAGCCACCAAGTTTTCGGGCGAAGGCCTGACTGTCAACGGCAGCAGCTACAAAGGCCACAGCGCCAAGCCTGATGCCAAGGACACTGCGGCCAAGGGGGGCAAGGACACGGCGGCCCAGGGCGCCAAGCCGACCAAGGAGCAGGCGGCAAAGCCGGCCACTCCAGCCAAGGCCGGCTCGGCCTCCTGAAGACGCGAACTGTCTCTATCCAACCCGCTTCGGCGGGTTTTTCATGCGTACGACCCTCGGGGTATGCGCGGCCATAGCCTGAAACATGCTCAGGTTTTCATAGCGAAGCAAAAAACCTTGCCCGTAAAATGGACCGCCCATGCCCCTGATCACCCTCATACTCCTACCCTTCATCGGCAGCCTGATTGCCGCAATGCTGCCCGCCAATGCGCGCAATACGGAGTCGACTCTGGCCGGCGTGATCGCATTGGGCTGTGCCATACAGACCGCATTGCTGTTTCCACAGATCGCCGATGGGGAAGTGCTGCGCCAGGAGATCGAGTGGCTGCCGGCACTGGGACTGAACCTGGTGATCCGCATGGACGGCTTTGCCTGGATGTTCTGCATGCTGGTGCTGGGCATAGGCTCGCTGGTCGTGCTGTATGCGCGCTACTACATGTCGCCGGCCGATCCAGTGCCGCGCTTTTTCTCTTTCTTTCTGGCCTTCATGGGCGCGATGGCGGGCGTGGTGCTGTCGGGCAACATCATCCAGATTGCCTTCTTCTGGGAGCTGACCAGCCTCTTCTCCTTTCTTCTGATCGGATACTGGCACCATCGCAAGGATGCACGCCGCGGCGCGCGCATGGCGCTGACGGTGACGGGCACAGGCGGCCTGGCCATGCTGGCCGGCATGCTGGTGCTGGGCCACATCGTGGGCAGCTATGACCTGGACAACGTGCTCATCGCCGGCCAGCAGGTGCGTGACCACCAGCTGTACCTGATCGCCCTGGTGCTGATCCTGCTGGGCGCGCTGACCAAGAGTGCGCAGTTCCCCTTCCACTTCTGGCTGCCGCACGCCATGGCCGCGCCCACGCCGGTGTCGGCCTATCTGCACTCCGCCACCATGGTCAAGGCCGGCGTGTTCCTGCTGGCGCGCATGTGGCCCGTGCTGGGCGATACCGATGCCTGGTTCTGGCTGGTGGGCGGAGCCGGCGCGGCAACCCTGCTCATCGGCGGCTATCTGGCCATGTTCCAGCACGATCTCAAGGGATTGCTGGCCTATTCGACGATTTCCCACCTGGGCCTGATCACGCTGCTGCTGGGTCTGAACAGCAAGCTGGCCGCCGTGGCTGCGGTGTTCCACATCATGAACCACGCGACCTTCAAGGCCTCGCTGTTCATGGCCGCGGGCATCGTCGACCATGAAAGCGGCACGCGCGACATCCGCCGGCTTTCGGGCCTGCGGCACATGATGCCCATCACGGCCACGCTGGCCTGCGTGGCCAGCGCGGCCATGGCGGGCGTACCGCTGCTCAACGGCTTCCTGTCCAAGGAGATGTTCTTCGCCGAGACCGTCTACCTGGATGCCGCTCCCTGGGTGCGCACGGCCTTGCCGGTGGCAGCCACGGTGGCGGGCATGTTCAGCGTGGCCTATTCGCTGCGCTTCACCATCGACGTCTTCTTCGGCCCCAAGGCCACCGACCTGCCGCACGACCCGCACGAGCCTCCGCACTGGATGCGCGTGCCCGTCGAGCTGCTGGTGCTGGCCTGCCTGGTGGTGGGCATGCTGCCGGCGTGGGCGGTGGGCAGCTTCCTTGCAGCGGCCGCCACGCCCGTGGTCGGCGGCGACCTGCCCGAGTACAGCCTGGCCATCTGGCACGGCTGGAACATGCCCTTGATCATGAGCCTTGTGGCGTTGATTGGCGGCATCCTGCTGTACATGCTGCTGCGCTGGCAGCGCCAGGCCGGCCATATGGATACCGCGCCGCTGGTGGGCACGCTCAGCGGCCAGCGTGTTTTCGAGAACCTGCTGGCCCGCCTGTCCCTGCTGGGCCGCTGGTCGCGCCGGCGCCTGTCCACCATGCGCCTGCAGTGGCAGATGTTGTGGCTGGTCTGCACCGCCGTGCTGGCGGGCGTTCTGCCGCTGTGGCTGCAAGGCATCAAGCTGGGAGACCGGAGCATGCTGCCGCTGTCGCCCGCCTTCGTGATGCTGTGGGCCGTGGGCATTCTCTGCGCCCTGGGTACGGCCTGGAAGGCCAAGTACCACCGGCTGACGGCGCTGATCATGCTGGGCGGCGCCGGCCTGTGCACCTGCCTGACCTTCCTGTGGTTCTCGGCGCCTGACCTGGCGCTGACCCAGCTGGTCGTCGAGGTCGCCACCACGGTGCTGATGCTGCTGGGCCTGCGCTGGATGCCCAAGCGCGACAAAAGCCTGCACATTCCCGTGCTGTCCGCCGAGCTGCGCGCCCGCTCGCGCCGCATGCGTGACCTGCTGCTGTCGCTGGTTGCAGGTGGCGGCATGGCCTGGCTGGCCTTCGCCATGATGAGCCGCCCCTTCTATGACGGGGCCTCCACCTTCTTCCTGGAACATGCGCTCAGCGATGGCGGCGGCACCAATGTGGTCAACGTCATGCTGGTGGACTTCCGGGGGTTCGACACCTTCGGCGAGATCGTGGTGCTGGGCATCGTGGCCCTGGTCGTCTATGCGCTGCTCAGGCGCTTTCGCCCGGCCCGCGAGACGCTGGACCTGCCCGAGCAGCAGCGCTACATGCCTGGCGACCTGCAGACCGATCTGTTCAATCCGCGCAACGCAGGCGATACGGCCGTGGGCTACCTGATGGTGCCCGCCGTGCTGGTGCGGCTGCTGCTGCCGTTTGCCGCCCTGGTTTCCGTCTACATCTTCATGCGCGGCCACAACGAGCCCGGCGGCGGCTTCGTGGCCGGCCTGGTGTTCTCGGTCGCCTTGCTGATGCAGTACATCATCTCCGGCACGCAGTGGGTCGAGGCCCACCTGCCGATCTTCCCGCGCCGATGGATCGGTGTCGGCCTGCTGTTCGCACTGGGTACCGGCATGGGCTCCATCGTGGCCGGCTATCCCTTTCTCACCAGCCACACCTTCCATATGACCCTGCCAGTCGTCGGCGACGTGCATCTCGCCAGCGCCC
Organism: Delftia sp. ZNC0008; assembly: GCF_000799035.1. NCBI lineage: Bacteria > Pseudomonadati > Pseudomonadota > Betaproteobacteria > Burkholderiales > Comamonadaceae > Delftia > Delftia sp. ZNC0008. The sequence goes on along the minus strand of NZ_JTKZ01000209.1, from coordinate 26,322 downwards.
TGTTCTTCGACATCGGTGTGTTCTCGCTGGTGGTCGGCGCGACCATGCTCATTCTGACGGCCATCGCCCACCAATCGGTGCGCAGCCACCGCTACCACGCCCGTCTGCTGGAGGAGCAGCAGCAACAGGCCGAAGAGGCCGAAGCTGCCGTGCAGCAGGCCACCGCTGCAGCGCTTGCACGAGGAGGTTTCTGATGGAAGTCGTGCTTGCCATTGCCATCGGCGTACTGACGGGCTCGGGCGTGTGGCTGCTGCTGCGCCCACGCACCTACCAGGTCATCATGGGCCTGGCCCTGCTGTCTTACGCAGTCAACCTGTTCATCTTCAGCATGGGCCGCCAGGGCCTGGCCATCGACAAGGAGCCCGTGCTGCGCGCCGGCGTGCCGCAGGATCTTGCGCACTATGCGGACCCCATGCCGCAGGCGCTGGTGCTCACGGCCATCGTGATCGGCTTTGCCATGACGGCACTGTTCCTGGTGGTGCTGCTGGCCTCGCGCGGCACCACGGGCACCGACCATGTGGACGGAGCCCATTCCCGCACCGAGCAGGAGATGCCATGAACGAGCTGACCGCCCGTCTCATGCCGCACCTGATGCTGGCGCCCATCGTGCTGCCCATGCTTTCGGCAGCGCTGATGCTGTTGCTGCGCGAAGAGCGCCAGCGCCTCAAATTCGCTCTTGGACTGGTATCCACCCTGATGGGGCTGGGCGTGGCCGTGATGCTGATGCTGTGGACCGACCAGGCCGGCGCGCCCGTCAACCTGGGCGTCTACATGCCGGGCAACTGGCCCATGCCCTTCGGCATCTCGCTGGCACTGGACCGCCTGACCGGCATGATGCTGGTGCTGACCTATACGGTGGCCCTGGCCTCGCTGGTCTTCTCCAGCGCCCGCTGGCACCGCGCGGGGATGCACTTTCACTCGCTGTTCCAGTTTCAGCTGATGGGCCTGAGCGGCGCCTTCCTCACGGCGGACCTGTTCAACCTGTTCGTGTTCTTCGAGATCATGCTCGCGGCCTCCTATGGACTGGTCCTGCATGGTTCCGGGCGGACACGCATCCAGGCGGGCCTGCACTACATCGCCATCAATCTTGCAGCCTCGTCGCTGTTTCTGATCGGCGTGTCCATGCTCTACGGCCTGACCGGCACGCTGAACATGGCCGACCTGGCACGTGCCATCCCCCAGGTCAGCAGCGACGACCGCGGGCTGCTGCATTCGGCCGCTGCCATCCTGGGCATTGCGTTCCTGACCAAGGCAGCCATGTGGCCGCTGAACTTCTGGCTGGTGCCGGCCTACAGCGCAGCCACCGCTCCCGTGGGCGCCGTGTTCGCGCTCATGACCAAGGTGGGCGTCTACGTGGTGCTGCGGCTGTGGACGCTGCTGTTCAGCTCCGAGGCCGGCGCCTCCGCCCTGTTCGGCAGCACCTGGCTGATCGTCGGCGGCATGCTGACCATGGCCTTCGGCGGCCTGGGCATGCTGGGCTCGCAGCGGCTGACGCATATCGCGGGCTTTGCGGCCGTTCTCTCTTCGGGCACCTTGCTGGCCGCCACGGGCTTTGGCCAGAACGCCTTGACGGCCGGGCTGCTGTACTACCTGCCCAGCTCCACCCTGGCCGTGAGCGCCCTGTTTCTGATCGCCGACGTGGTGGACCGCTGGCGCGTGGATGACGATGCGGGCGAGCCCTATGAGGATGACGAGGCTCCCTTCCTCAACGCCGAACTGCTGCCCACGGAGGGCTTCAACCTCGACGAATCCGAAGAGGTGCTGATCGGCCGCGCCATTCCCGCAGCGGCCGCCTTCATCGGCCTGAGCTTCATGCTGGCCACCCTGGTGGTCACCGGCCTGCCCCCGCTTTCGGGCTTTGTGGGCAAGTTCGCCATGCTGTCTGCCCTGCTCAACCCGCTGGGCCTGGGCAACTCCAGCGGCTTCCAGGCCGGCTGGGCCGGCTGGGTGCTGGTGGCGCTGATGATCATCACCGGGCTGCTGGCCCTGCTGTCGCTGGTGCGCGCCGGCATACGCCATTTCTGGGCGACCGAGGAGCAGAACTCGCCCTCGTTGCGTGTGGCCGAAGGCCTGCCCATCGCCGTGCTGCTGGCCTGCTGCGTGACGCTCACCGTGCAGGGTGGCCAGCTGATGGGCTACACGCAGCGTGCGGCCGATGCGCTGCTGGCGCCCGATGTCTATGTGCGCTCCGTCATGGGCACGCAGCCGGAGCCGAGCCCGGCAGAAAAGAAGGCGCGGCTGGAAGCCGGCCCCGAAGGCGCCGCGCGCGCCGCTGCCCAGGCCAGCGGCGCCCCCATGCCCGCAGGCATAGGCGATGCAGGCCCAACGGCCGGCAAGGAGGATTCCCGATGATGAAAACCCTGCTGCCCGCGCCGCTGCTGTCGGTGGCGCTGTTCCTGCTGTGGCTGCTGCTCAACCGCTCGTTCAGCAGCGGCCAGATCCTGCTGGGCGCCTTGCTGGGCCTGTTGCTGCCGCTGCTGCTGCGCGGCCTGCGCCCCTTGCCCGTGCGCGTGCGCCATCCGCTGACCATCGTGCGCCTGGGGCTGCGCGTGGTCTGGGACACCTCGGTGTCCAACTTCAACGTCGTGCGGTTCATGCTGTTTCCGGGCATGCGCAAGCACCCGGCCAACTTCGTGCGCATCCCGCTGGAACTGCGCGACCCCAACGGCCTGGCCGTGCTCGCCATGATCGTGTGCATCACGCCCGGCACGGCCTGGGCCGAGATCTCGCGCGACCGCTCCCAACTCATGCTGCATGTGCTGGAGGTCGATGATCCCGAAGAGATCGTCCAGCACGTCAAGCGCTCCTACGAGCGCCCCCTGATGGAGATTTTCGAATGATGCCCTGGTTCCACTGGACTTTGATGTTCGCGCTGGGCCTGCTGGTCGCCGCCATGGGCTGCGCCGTGCTGCGCCTGCTCAAGGGCCCGCACGCCCAGGATCGCGTGCTGGCGCTGGACTGCATGTATTTGAACGGCATGCTGGCCATGCTGCTGATGGGCATCATCTATGACAGCACCAGCTATTTCGAGGCCGCCCTGCTGGTTGCGCTGTTCGGCTGCGTGGGCTCCACGGCCATGGCCAAGTTCCTGCTGCGCGGCGAGGTGATCGAATGATGCCGGAAACCACCACGCTGCCGCTGTGGTGCCAGATCCTGGTGGCTGCGCTGGCGCTGGGCGGCGCCATCATCGCCTTTCTGGGCTCCATGGGCCTGTGGCGCCTGGACAGCTATTTCGAGCGCGTGCATGCGCCTTCCATCATCGCCACCATGGGCTGCTGGCTGATCATGCATGCCACCTGGATCTACTTTTCCGTCAGCGGCCAGAGCCTGGCCGTGCATGCGCTGCTGATTGCGGTGTTCATCTCGGTGACCGTTCCCATCACGACCATCTTCCTGATGCGTGCAGCCCTGTTCCGCGCACGCCGTGCGGGCCAGGACGTGCCGCCGCCGCTGAGCAGCGTCGTGCGCAACGAGCCGGCCGAACACCCGGACGTCTGAAGCGCAATCGGGCCTGAAAATACCCGCCGATGCGGCAGGCAGCGGCAGGCAAAAGCCCTACTGCCAACTGTCCAGCATACGAATTCGCCCACGGCTGCGTCAATGCGCCAAAGCACCCGGTGCGCGAGCCCCGCGGCTATGAGTTTGTGAGCGTATAGTGCAGTCATCATCTGCGCTGGCAACGTATTTGATGGAACGGCCACAGGCGTGGCCGCCCTGGTTTTTCCTGTGTACGAGGGTTCATGCAAATCTCTTCCCCCCTGACCGATACCGATCTGGCCAACGGCTGGTCGGCCCTTCACAACCAGGCACACAACGGCATGGCATTGCAGCAGAACTCCAATCGCCTGGCCTTCGCGGACCCGGAATTCATGTTCCGCCGCGAAACCCGCGGCATCCGCATGCAGCTGGAGCTGCTCAAGCCGGACCTGGCCCAGATCGAGCGCGGCATCGAGCACACCGTCGTGGTCTATGGCAGCGCCCGCTTCGTGGACCTGGAGCAGGCCGAGCAGCAATTGGCCGACGCACAGGCCAGCGGCGATCCCCAGCGCGTTGCCTTGGCCGAGCGCGCCGTGCGCAATGCGCACCGCTATGAACAGGCCCGCGCCTTCACGCGCATCGTGGCCGCCGACAGCCTGAACCAGCCGCCCGAGGAGCGCCTCTACATCTGCACCGGCGGCGGCCCCGGCATCATGGAGGCGGCCAACCGAGGCGCCCATGACGTGGGCGCGCCCAGCATCGGCCTGAACATCGAGCTGCCGCACGAGCAAAACGGCAACCGCTTCATCTCGCCGGACCTGAGCTTCAAGTTCCACTACTTCGCCCTGCGCAAGATGCATTTCATGATGCGCGCCAAGGCCCTGGTGGCCTTCCCCGGCGGCTTCGGCACGCTGGACGAGCTGTTCGAGGTGCTGACCCTGATGCAGACCGGCAAGACGCATTCGGTGCCCGTGATCCTTTTTGGCACCGAGTTCTGGAAGCGCCTGCTCAACATCGACCTGATGATCGAGGAAGGCACGATCTCGCCCAAGGACCTGCAGCTGTTCCGCTATACCGATGATCCGGTCGAGGCCTGGGCGCTGATCAAGCAGTTCCACGCTGGCGGCTGGTGAGCCGCAGCGGCCGGCAGGCCGCCACCGCATCGCAAGGCGATCTGCGCACCAAGGCGCAGGTCGCTTTTTTTCATTCCGGCTTGCGCGGCGTCAGCCCCATGAACCAGGCCGTGCGGATGCCCGAGGCCACGGCCGCGCCCACCACCCAGAACAGCGCAGACACGCCGATCAATGCCCCCGCCGAGCCGAACAGCACGGGCATGGCCACGCTGGAGGCATTGATGGCCATGAGCCGCAGGCCCAGTGCCTCGCCATGGCGGTGCTCGGGCGTGATCTGGTGCAGCATGCTCATGACCATGGGCTGCACAGATCCCAGTGAAAAACCCAGCATCACTGAACACATGCCCATGGTCAGCGCCGAGTCCATGAAGGGGTACAGCGCAAAGACGAAGGCGGTGATGGCCATGGCACCGGAGATCACGGCGCCTTCGCGCAAGCGCTCGGCCACCAGCGGCATGGCCAGGCGGATGGCGGCGGCCGCCACGGCAAAAATGCCCAGCAGCGTTCCGATGACCGAGGCACTCAGGCCCTTCTCATGGCCCAGCAGCGGCAGCACGAAGGTGTGCACGTCCCAGCATGCGGACTGCAGCCAGTTGACCAGCAGCAGGTTGCGGAAATTGCGGTCGCGCAGCAGGTCCCAGGCATGCTGCCTGGGGCCGCCTATGGGCGCACGCACGGGCGGCAGCTCCTGCGTGTGGCGCACCCAGCTCCAGGCCAGCACGGGCACCAGGGCCAGCAGGCCGAAGGCGACGCGGTAGCCCATGGTGCTGCCCTCGCCGCCAAAATTCGCGTGATCGATCAGCAGCCCGGTGCTGAAGGGCCCGATGAAGTTGGAGATGGCCGGGCCTATGGCCAACCAGCTGAACACCTTCTTGAGCGCCACCGCATCGTGGGTGACACGGCCCGCATGGCGCTGCACGGCAATCACCACGGCGCCGCTGGCTCCGCCCGACAACAACGCCGCAAGGCATAGCACCGGATACAGCGGCAATGCCAGCGCCAGCGCGCAGCCCCCGCTGGCCGCCAGCATGGACAGGAAAAACGGCTTTCGAAAACCATGCTTGTCCGCGAAGCGCCCGGCCGGCAGCGCCAGGAACACCTGGGTCAGCGCGAACAGCGCCAGCAAGATGCCCACGGCCGCCGCGCTATAGCCCTGCTGCAGCGCCAGCAAAGGCGCTGCCAGCCGCATGCCGGCCATGGTGGCATGCACGCTGACCTGCGCCATGATGACCTTGAACAGGGCCAGGTTCATCTCAATCCTGCTCCGATCCCGGCTCCATTCCGGCCGCTGCGTCCTTGTCATCCGGCAGGCCGGGCCGCGCTGCACTAGAGGTCGGCGCGGGCAACTCCTGCACGTCGCGCAGCTGGCGCTGGATGGCGCGCGTGCGCACACCCACCTGCTCGAAGCGCTTGGCCGCCGCGTCTATGGACTTGCGCGTGGCATCCACCACTTCGCCGAACTTGGCGAACTCGGTCTTGACCTGGCCGAGCACCGCCCAGACCTCGGACGAGCGCTTTTCGATGGCCAGCGTCTTGAAGCCCATCTGCAGGCTGCTGAGCATGGCGGCCAGGTTGGCCGGGCCGGTGACCATCACGCGGCAGCCGTTCTGCACGGCCTCGACCAGGCCGGGGCGGCGCATGACCTCGGCAAACAGGCCTTCGGTGGGCAGGTAGAGCACGGCAAAGTCCGTGGTGTGCGGCGGGCTCACGTACTTGCCGTGGATCTTGCGCGCCTCGAACTTGATCGATGCCTCGAAGGCATTGCCTGCCGAGACAATGGCCGCCTTGTCCGCCGCATCCTGGGCGTCGAGCAGGCGCTGGTACTGCTCCACCGGGTACTTGGCGTCAATGGGCAGCCAGACCGGCGTCTCGTCGCTGCGTCCGGGCAGGCGGATGGCGAACTCCACCATGTCGTCGCTGCCGGGCACGGTCTTGACGTTGCGCGCGTACTGCTCGGGCGTGAGCACGTTCTCGATGATGGCGCCCAGCTGCAGTTCGCCCCAGGTGCCGCGCGTCTTCACATTGGTCATCACGCGCTTGAGATCGCCCACGCTGCCGGCCAGCGTCTGCATCTCGCCCAGGCCCTTGTGCACCTGCTCCAGCCGGTCGCTGACCAGCTTGAACGATTCGCCCAGGCGCTGCTCCAGCGTGGCATGCAGCTTCTCGTCCACCGTGCGCCGCATCTCCTCCAGCCGCGCCGCGTTGTCCGACTGGATGGTGGCCAGCCGCTCGTTGAGCGTGCCGCGCAGCTGCTCGGCATGGACCTGGCTGGATTGCGCCAGTCCGCCCAGCTGCTGCTGGATGTCATTCTTGAGGGAGTCCAGCGTGCTGCGCGTGGTCTGCGCCAGCGCCTCGAAGCGCTCCTGCACATGGGCGTTGAAGCGCTGCGTGCTTTCGCCCTGGGCCTCGCGGGCCTGGGCGCTGTCGGCGGCCAGGCGCACGGTGAGCCGGCCCAGTTCCATGCGAAAGGCTGCCAGCGCCTCGCCCTGCTCGCGCCGCGCCGCCTGGGCATCGAGCTGGGCCTGGGCCAGATGGGCCTGCAGCTGCTGCGACACGCGGTCCAGCCCGCCATCGCTCTTGGCCACGGCCATCTGCGTGGCCTGGGCACCGCGCTCGAGCTGCTGCAGCCGCACGTCCAGCATCTGCAGCGCCTGCAGCACCTGCTGGGGCGCCACCCCGTCCTCGCGCTGCGCCGAGCGCCTCCACAGCAGCCAGATCACGGCCGCCTGCCCCAACAGCAGCACGGCCCAGGCCGCCCACCACACTCCGGATATCTGGGTCAAGATTTTGCTTGCGCTCCATGCAGCGGGAAGCGGCCACGGCCAGCCTTCCCGCGATTGTCACAACACGGTGTTCAGGCCTTGGCGCGCGCGCCGGCGGCCGCCGCTTCGGGCTGGTTCACGGGCGTGCGCGGGACCTTGCCGGACAGGAAGTCGATCAGGTTGTCGGCCGCCAGCTCGGCCATGGCGCTGCGCGTGCCCATGGTGGCGCTGGCGATGTGCGGGGTCAGCACCACGTTGGGCACGGTCAGCAGGTCGGGATGGACCGAGGGCTCGCCCTCGAACACGTCCAGGCCTGCTGCAGCAATGGTCCTGTCGCGCAGTGCCCTGGCCAGCGCCGCGTCATCGACGATGCCGCCGCGCGCGATGTTGATCAGCGTGGCCGTGGGTTTCATCCGGGCGATCTCGGCCGCGCCTATGGTGTGGTGGTTTTCCTTGGTGTAGGGCAGCACCAGCACCACATGGTCGGCCATGGCCAGCAGTTCATCCTTGCCCACGTAGCCGGCCTTGCATTCGGCCTCCAGCTCGGGCGACAGGCGCGAGCGGTTGTGATAGACCACCTTCATGCCGAAGCCATGCGCCCCGCGTTTGGCGATGCCCTGGCCGATGCGGCCCATGCCGATGATGCCCAGCGTGCTGCCGTGCACTTCCGAGCCGGCAAACAGGTCGTAGCGCCAGGAGTTCCACTTTCCTGCGCGCAGGTAGTGCTCGCTCTCTGTCACGCGGCGGGCCGTGGCCATCAGCAGGGCAAAGCCGAAATCGGCCGTGGTCTCGGTCAGCACGTCGGGGGCATTCGTGCCCTGCACACCTGCAGCCGTCATCGCAGGCACGTCGAAGTTGTTGTAGCCCACGGCCATGTTGGCCACCACCTTCAGGCGCGGGCAGGCGGCCAGCAGCGCCGCATCGATGGTCTGCGAGCCCGTGGTCAGCACTCCGTCCTTGTCCTGCAGATGCCGGGCCAGTTCCTGCGGGCTCCAGACCACGTCATCCTGGTTGGACTCGACCTCGAAGTGCTGCTCCAGCTTGCGCACCACTTCGGGCGGGATGGCACGGGCGATCAGGATGCGGGGTTTGCTTGCCATGTCTGTCTCTTTCCTTGTCTTGGCGTTAGGCGGTTCTTCAGCGGAACCAGATGAAGCTCATCAATACGAACAGCGGCACCAGAATGCACAGCGACCAGGCCATGTAGCCGAAGAAGCTGGGCATCTTCACGCCGCGCTCCTCGGCAATGGCCTTGACCATCAGGTTGGGCGCATTGCCGATATAGGTGTTGGCGCCCATGAACACCGCGCCCGCCGAGATGGCGGCCAGCGTCGAGGCCATGGCCGTCATCATCTGAGCGGCGTCTCCGCCCGCCGTATTGAAGAACACCAGGTAGGTCGGCGCGTTGTCCAGGAACGAGGACAGCAGGCCCGTGGCCCAGAAATACATCAGCGGATCGGGCGTGCCGTCGGCGCGCGTCACGGCCCCCACGATGGCGCCGAAGGGTCCGGCCGTTCCCGCCTTGAGCATGGCGATCACGGGAATGATGGTCAGGAAGATGCCCGCGAACAGCTTGGCCACTTCCTGCATCGGCCCCCAGCCGAATTCATTGGCCTGGTGCACGCTGCGCGGCGTGAGCCTGAGGGACAGCACAGTCACGGCGACGAGGCCCGCATCGCGCACCAGACCCGGCAGGCCCACATGCGTGCCGGCCAGCACCAGGCCGGCATCGGTACGCCACAGGCCGCTCATCAGCACCAGTGCCACCACGGCCAGCAGCAGCACGAAGTTCACGCCGCCATCAAAGCCCAGGCGGCTGGCGCGGCCCAAGGCATCGACGCTGGGCGTGGGATCGGGCAGATCCGCCTCGCCGGCCTTGCGCAGCAGCCAGGCATCGATCGCGTAGAACAGCGCCAGCAGCGCGCCCACCAGGAACAGCGTCTCGGTGAAGATGTGGCGTACCGTCCAGAAGAAATCCACCCCCTTGAGAAAGCCCAGGAACAGCGGTGGATCGCCCAGCGGCGTCAGCGAGCCGCCGGCATTGGAGACGATGAAGATGAAGAACACCACCACATGCACCTGGTGCCTGCGGTTGTCGTTGGCACGCAGCAGCGGCCGGATCAGCAGCATCGAGGCGCCCGTGGTCCCCATGAAGCTGGCCAGCACGGCGCCGATCGCCAGAATGGCCGTGTTCAGCCCCGGCGATCCCTTGAGATTGCCGCGCACATAGATGCCGCCCGACACCGTGTACAGCGCCGTCAGCAGGATCACGAACGGCAGGTATTCGGCCAGCAGGGCATGCACCAGGTTGGCCATGGCCGCGCCCACGCCGAACACCGCTGCGAAGGGCAGCAGAAAGACCAGCGCCCAGGCGGCCGTCACCTTGCCGAAATGCCGGTGCCAGAAATGGGGCGCCGCCAGCGGCATCAGGGCGATGGACAACAGCATGCCCGCAAACGGCACGCCCCAAAGTACCGAAAGCTGGCCGCCGTCGATATCGGCGGCCAGGGCCCAGGATGGCGCGCAGGTGGCCAGCAGCGCCAGCAATCCGCGCAATGCCTTCATGGTCCCGTCTCCTCTTTGTTCTCTATTCACTGTCCCCTCCTGGCGGCAGGTGGTGCCGCAATCAAGCCTGCGCCGCAGGCGGCGCAATCTCGAACACCTGGCGCAGGTAGGCCAGGTACTTCTCGTCATCGCACATGCTCTTGCCCGGCGTGTCCGAGAGCTTGGCCACGGGCTGGCCGTTGCAGCGGGTCATCTTGATGACGATCTGCAGCGGCACATGGTCGGGCGCGTCGCCCAGGTCGTTGGTCAGGTTGGTGCCTATGCCGAAGGCCAGCTGGCAGCGGCCATGGAAGCGCTGGAACAGCTCGATGGTGCGCGGCACCGTCAGGCCGTCGCTGAAGATCAGCGTCTTGGTCAGCGGATCGATGCGGTTGGCACGGTAGTGGGCCAGCAGCCGCTCGCCCCATTCGAACGGGTCGCCGCTGTCGTGGCGCGCACCGTCGAAGAGCTTGCAGAAGTACAGGTCGAAATCGCGCAGGAAGGCCGACATGCCGTAGACGTCCGACAGCGCAATGCCCAGGTCGCCCCGGTATTCGCGCGCCCAGGATTCGAAGCCGAAGATCTGGCTGTCGCGCAGGCGCGGGCCCAGGGACTGGCAGGCCTGCAGGTATTCATGCGCCAGCGTGCCCAGGGGCCGCACGCCCAGCTTCATGGCGTACAGCACATTGCTGGTGCCGGCGAACTGGCCTTCGGACTCCACGGATGCGCCGGGCCGGCCCAGGCGTGCGCACAGCACGCGCAGCACCTCTTCATGCCAGGCCCGCGAAAAGCGGCGGCGCGTGCCGTAGTCGGCAATCTTGAGCTGCTCCAGGCCGGGCTGCTGCAGCAGCGCAATCTTGGCGTCGAGACGGCGCCGGCCTTCCGGAAAATCGGGCACCGGCTGGGTGTTGCGGAAGTACACCTCGTTGACGATGGCCAGCACGGGAATCTCGAACAGGATGGTGTGCAGCCAAGGCCCGCGGATGGTGATGTCGATCTCGCCATTGGGCAGCGCCTGCACCGTGATGCATTTCTCGTTGAGGTGGAACAGGCCCAGGAAATCGACGAAGTCGCTCTTGATGAAGCGCAGCGAGCTCAGATAGGCCAGCTCCGCGTCCTGGAAACGCAGGCTGCACAGCGAGCGGATCTCGGAGCGGATCTCGTTCACATAGGGTGCGAGCTGCACGCCGGGGTTGCGGCACTTGAAGCGGTACTCGACCTGTGCTCCGGGAAACTGGTGCAGCACCACCTGCATCATCGTGAATTTGTACAGGTCGGTATCGAGCAGGCTGGTGATGATCATGGACAGAGCCGGGCGGTAAGCGCCCCAGCGGTCAGATGGCAGACAGCTTTCGAGTGTAGGCCATACACACGCTGCCGCGCTGCGAGCGGGCGCCTTGCATGCGCCCCGAACGCCATCAACCGCGCAGCAGCGGCTCCAGCACCTGTCGCAGCGCCTGCGGAATCTGGGCAGGCCGGCGCGTATGCCGGTCCACATAGACATGCACGAAATGCCCGGCCGCCGCCGTCAATGGCTCGCCCTGCGCGAACAGCCCCACCTCGTAGCGCACGCTGGAGCCACCGATGCGGGCCACCCGGATACCGGCCTCCACCTCCTGCGGGAAGGCCAGCGGCGCAAAGTAATTGCATTGCGTCTCTATGACCAGGCCTATCGTCTCGCCCGCGTGGATATCCAGCGCGCCCTGCTCGATCAGATGGGCATTCACCGCCGTATCGAACCAGCTGTAATAGACGACGTTGTTGACGTGCCCGTAGACATCGTTGTCCGACCAGCGCGTGCTGATGCGTCGGAATGCCGCATAGGCCGAACGGGGCTGCGGCGCGGGGCGGCTCGGGGGCGATTCATTCATGGCGGCCATTGTGCCGCCGGCCGAATGCGCCCTGTCCCCAGCCCCTGTCGCCATCACGACGCGCACTGCTGCCAATCACTCGCCAAGCGAGTAAGCATGCAAACCGAAAAATGTCGTCAAACCGACATAAAATCAATTCAAAATCAAAGACTTACAAAAAACCCACAGCTTTGCCGATTTTTTTGCTGCACCGCAGCATCAGGTACTTGATTCCTTTTTTGCAATCCCTACAATAAGACCCATGCTGCACTGCAACATGACACTCAGTCAGGTCAGCGCAGGTAATTCCCCGTAACCCGAGACCCCTGTGGTCCGTTTTTCTGGAGACTGACATGAGCTTGACCCCTGACCAAATCCTGAGCGCACAAAAGGCCAACCTGGAAACCCTGTTCGGCCTGACGAGCAAGGCCTTCGAAGGCGTTGAAAAGCTGGTGGAACTGAATGTGACCGCCTCGCGCGCCGCACTGAACGAAGCCGCCCAGCACACCCAGGCCGTCCTGAGCGTGAAGGATGCGCAGGAGCTGCTGTCGCTGCAGGCCAATCTGTTCCAGCCCCTGGCTGAAAAGACCGCTGCCTACAGCCGCCACCTGTACGACATCGCCAGCGGCACCGGTGCCGAGCTGGCCAAGGCCTTCGAAAGCCAGGCGTCCGATCTGCAGAAGAACTTCAGCGCCCTGGTGGACACCACCGCCAAGAACGCACCCGCAGGTTCCGAAACCGCCGTGGCCGTGATGAAGAGCGCCGTGTCGGCTGCCAACAATGCCTTCGAGTCGGTGCAAAAGGCCGTCAAGCAGGCTTCGGACCTGGCGGAAGCCAACTTCACGGCCGTGACCAACACCGCCAGCGAAGCCGTCCAGTCGGCCCAGACCCGCAAGCGTTGATCACGCCGTCTTACAACAGGGTTGCGTGCAAGAATTAGTGATTACCCTCATAATTGCATGCATCCCGGGTCGCAAGACCTGACCAGTTGTCTCCTTGGATCCTCTCGAAACCCCCGTTTCTGGATCCTTTCAAAACCCAGTCCTTGGACTGGGTTTTTTTTCGCCTGCCATGGCCTGTTCATGGTTTGAGCCTGCGCATGGCCAAAGCCACAATGGCCGATGCGGCCAGCTGCATTGCGGCCACTCCATAAAGGCCCGCGCCGACACCACCGGTCCACTGCTTGGCCCAGCCCATCATGAACGGCGTGGCAAAGCCTGCGAGATTGCCTACCGAATTGATGAAGGCAATGCCCGCAGCAGCCGCTGTGCCGGTCAGAAACGAAGCTGGCATGGCCCAGAACACCGGGAAAGCGCCCAGCACACCAATGGCAGCAATGCTCAAGGCCACCATGGCCAGCACCGGGTTGCCCATGGTGGCGCCAGTCAGCGCAAGCCCGACAGCACCGACCAAGGTGGCACCCGCACAATGCAGACGGCGCTCGCGGGTGGCGTCGGAATGTGCCCCGTTGATCACCATGGCCGCCGTGCCAAGCATGAACGGAATCGCCGACAGCAGGCCGATGTGCAACGCACTGTGCACACCCAGCTCACGCACCAGCGAAGGCATCCAGAAGGCCAGCGTGGCATTGCCGCCCACGATGCAGAAGTACGCCGCCGTGCACAGCCACAGCGCGGGCAGACGCAGTGCCTGCATGAAGCTTGCATGCTTGCCCGCACCCTGCCGCTCGGCGTCGAGTTGCATTTCCAACGCGCTTTTCTCTGCCTCGGACAGCCAGTGAGCCTGGCAGGGCCTGTCGGGCAGCCATGCCAGGACCACCAAGCCAGCGATCACCGAGGGAATGCCTTCCAGGACGAACAGCCACTGCCAGTTTCGCAGAGGGGCCACTGCCTCCATTCCACTCATGATGAGCCCAGCGATGGGCCCGCCCACCACGCCCGCGATGCCGAAGGAAGTCATGAACCATCCGTTGATGCGGCCTCGCCTGGCAGCCGGAATCCAGTAGGTCAGGTAAAGCATGACGCCCGGGAAAAACCCCGCCTCGAACACACCGAGCAGGAAGCGCAGCGCATAAAAGGCCTCGGGCGTGGTCACAAAAGCCATGCCCATGGACGCCAGCCCCCACAGGATGGTGATGCGCGCCAGCGTCTTGCGCGCACCTATGCGCTGCAGCAACAGATTGCTGGGGACCTCGAAGAGAAAGTAGCCGATGAAGAAGATGCCTGCGCCCAGTCCGTAGACAGCCTCACTGAATCGCAGGTCCTGCAGCATCTGCAGCTTGGCAAAGCCGACATTGACACGGTCTATCCAGGCCAACAGAAACAGGAAGACAAGAAAGGGGATCAGCCGCCATGCAACCTTGCGATGCACGGCGTCCGAATCGAAAGCCGGCGCTTGGACCAGCGCCTGGGGCAAAGGCAACTGCGGGGAAAGAGCGTCCATGATGGGTGGTTCCTTGGTAGGTATGCCTGCACAAGCCATCCCCCTCGAAACAGCGAGGTCAGGATGCACGATCAAATTTTTTTGATTTCTATAAATATATTTTTGATCGCGCAAATAACTTATATACCCCGGGACTTCCCGCAGATGTCCTGCCTGCGCCCTCGTGCGCTCAAGCCAGCAGGTGCTTGGGCAGGGCCGCGATGAACGACGCGAAACTGGCCGAGCCCTGGCCAGGACTCATGTGCCGGGTCATCAGGGAGGCCGCCCGCGAAGCATCCTGCGCCTGGACTGCTTCGACCATTTCTCCATGCTGAGCCCAGGACAGGGCCGTCTGGCCAAAGGCCGAAAATGCATGGCGTCTGTAGGCACCGGTGCGTGAACGCATACGCAGGATCTCCTGCCGAAGATAGGGATTGCGCGCCCCCTGGTACAGCGCCTCGTGGAAGCGCCGGTTGTGCTCCTGCCAGGCTTGTGCGTCCTCTCGACGCGCCACGGCTGACGCGCGTTCATGGATGGCGGCCAGCTCCTCGCGCTCTGCTGGTGTCATGCGCTCGCAGGCCAGCCTTGCGCCTATGCCCTCCAGCTCCGCCAGCAACTCCCACATGGCCAGCAGTTGGCCCACATCCATCTTGGCCACCACCATGCCGGCGCGCGGCAGATTGACCACCAGGCCCTGGGCCTGCAACTGCAGCAGAGCCTCGCGTACGGGTGTGCGTGACACGTCATAGGTCTGCATCAGCGCCTGTTCATCCACCGCATCCCCGGGCAGCAGGCTGCCGTCGCGTATGGATTCCTCAATGGAAAGGCGGATGCGCTCAGCAGCCTTCATGGCAAGCCTCCCCTTCGCAAAAACAGAACGGGTCGCCGCCTGATTTTATTTCCTTGACTTTCATAAATATATTTATGACACTCAAAATTAGATCAATGCACAAGCGTAGCAGGAGACAAGCACCATGCACGAAGACTGCTCACATGATTGGCTGGCCTGGGCTGCGCTGGCCTGCCGACTGCGGGGCCTGGCTTTGCCACCGCAGGACCTTCAGGCCATTGCCCAAACACTGGCCCGATTGAGCGCCGTGGCGAACGAACTGGAGTGCACGGAGCCCGGCCATGGCTGAGTTCGAGACGCTTCCTTCAGTGGACGAAATGCTCCGGCGCTTCGCCCTGCTGCCTCCCTCGGCACATGACAGTCATGCGGCAGCACTGGCCACCGAATTCAGGCGCCGCAACGCGCAGTGGCACTGCGCGGAGCACATCTTTGCCGCACCGTCGCCCCAACCCGGCGGCCTGCTCTCCGGCGTGCCACTGGCACACAAGGACGTCTTCGACACGGGCCTGCACGTGCCAGGTCTGGGCCGGCCTCGCACAACGGGGCAGATCCGGCCGGCCGCCACCGTCTTGCAACGGCTGAAGGCGCAGGGCGCACTGCACCTGGGCGCGCTCACCATGGCGGAATTTGCATGCGGCGCCACGGCAGAGAGCCTCCATTCACCACGGCTGCTCAACCCTCTTGACGCCCAGGCTGCCGTCGGCGGCTCGTCCAGCGGATCGGCCGTGGCCGTGGCTGCGGGTCTTTGCGCGGCTTCGCTGGGCACCGACACGGCGGGCTCAGTGCGCATGCCGGCGGCAACCTGCGCCCTGATCGGCCTGAAGCCTACGCGCGGCCTGCTGCCCTCCGATGGCGTGGCGCCATTGGCTCCCACTCTGGATACCGTCGGGGTGATCGCGCGCAGCGCAGCCGATGCGGCCCGCATCTTCACAGCCATGCTGCCGACGCGGCCTGACACGCCGGAGCCCCCACCGCGCTGGCGCATCGGCAACGCAATGCGCACAACCCACGAGGATGCCGGCGTGGCGGCTGCGCTGACCCTCTTCGAAAAGAGCCTGCACGCCAGCGTGCAGATCCAAAACCGCCCGGCGCCTGACTTGGGCCGGCTGAACCGGCTGGCCCAGATCGTCCTGCATGCCGAGGCAGCCATTTCACTGGAGGCCGCTGTGCGCACAGAGCTTGACACCCTGGCTCCGGCCACAAGGGCCATCGCCCTGCCGGGCTGGGCCATGCCAAATGGCTGGTATCGCCATGCCTTGCATCAGATACCGGCACAGAGCCATGCCTTCATGACCACCTGCCTGGACGGCATCGACCTTTTGCTGACGCCCTGCCTGCCAAAAGGCGTGCCCGACCGCGAGACCGTCACAACCTCCTGCCCCGGCTTCGACCCTCGCGCGCTGGCGGCAATGCACCGCCACCACGCCTATATCAACTACCTGGGGCTGCCAGCGCTGGTCATGCCCGTGGGCAAGGACGGCCGGGGCCGTCCGGTCAGTGTCCAGATCGTGGGAGCACCCGGCAGCGAAAGCCTGCTGCTGGCCTTTGCCCACGAGTTTGCCTTGCCCTTCCATCACTTTGTGCACCCTTGATACCGGGAGACAACATGCCTCAAATCAACGCATCCCCCGCCCTTGCGCATCTGCGAGTGCTTGACCTGTCACGCGTGCGGGCCGGCCCGACCTGCGTGCGCATCCTTGCCGACTTCGGCGCCGATGTGATACGGATCGAGCCACCGGCAGGCATCGATCCCAATGAGGCCATGTTTGCCGCCGACCGCCAGGGGGGAGACTTCCAGAACCTGAACCGCAACAAGCGTTCGCTGACACTCAATCTCAAGACGCCCGAGGGCTTGGAGGTATTTCGCAAGCTCGTGGTCGACGCCGACGTGGTGGTCGAGAACTGGCGGCCCGATGTCAAGGACAGGCTGGGTCTGTCCTACGAAAAGCTGAGCGCCATCAACCCCCGCGTCATCCTGGCCAGCATTTCGGGCTTCGGCCAGAACGGTCCCTATGCAGGCAGGCCCGGCTTCGACCAGATCATTCAGGGCATGGGTGGGCTCATGTCGGTCACCGGCTTTTCTGGTGGCGGGCCGCTGCGTGCAGGTCTGGCCGTGGCCGATTGCGGCACCGGAATCTATGCCGCCGTCGGTATCCTGCTGGCTTTGCTGGAGCGCGAGCATTCGGGCCTGGGTCAGTGGATTCACAGCTCGCTGCTGCACACGCAGATAGCGCTGATGGACTTCCAGGCCGCGCGCTACCTCAACGAAGGCGACCTGCCGGTGCAAGTGGGCAATGACCATCCCACAAGCAGCCCCATGGGCCTGTTCAATGCGCGCGATGGCGCCTTCAACCTGGGAGCCTCGGGAGAGGGCAATTGGAAGCGTCTGTGTGACTGTCTGGGCGAGGCCGCGTGGCTGCAGGACCCGCGCTACGCGTCGGAAAAACTGCGCGTGCGCCACCGCACTGCGCTGAACGAGGCCCTGGCCAGGCGCTTTCGGGAACGCGACGTAGCCCACTGGGTGAAGCTGCTCAATGACGCAGGTGTTCCCGCAGGTCCGGTCTATTCCATGCCTGAGGTGTTCGACGACCCCCAGGTGCGACATCTGGGTGTGGCGCAGGCCGTCCCCGGCGACGATGGCAGCAGCTACCGGCTCATCTCCCAGCCCGTCACCCTGGAGCGCACGCCTGCCGGCATTGCGCGTCCCGCGCCTGGCTGGGGCGAGCACACACAGGAAGTGCTGGCCGAGATCGGCTATGGCACCGCCGATGTGCAGCGCATGCGCAGCGAGGGGGTGGTATGAGCGGCGGCCATATCCAGCAGGCGTTGACCGACGGCATCGCCACCTTGACGATCTGCCACCCCGAACGGCGCAATGCAATGACGCTGGCCATGTGGCAGCAGCTGGCGCAGGCGCTGTACCAATTGCGCGAGGCCGATGGCCTTCGTGTGCTGGCACTGCAGGGCACAGGCAGCCAGGCCTTTGTCTCGGGCGCTGATATCGCAGAGTTCGATCAGGTTCGCGATGGCGCCGAGGCTGTGCTGCGCTACAACCAGGCAGTCTCTGAGGCACAGCAGGCGCTGGCAGGGTTTCCCGCCCCGACCGTGGCGCTGATCCAGGGCGCCTGCATGGGCGGGGGTATTGGCCTGGCACTGGCTTGCGACCTGCGCTATGCCAGCGCAAGCGCGCGCTTGCGCATGCCGGCCGCACGGCTCGGCCTGGGTTACGGCTTGGCCGACATGCGCCGTCTCGTCGAGGTGACAGGCATGGCATCAGCCTTCGAACTGTTCTACACGGCACGCACGCTGGACGCATTCCAGGCCCTGGCCAGGGGACTGGTGCAGGAGTGCTTTGCTTTGGAAGACTTTGCAGCCCTGTCACGCGCGCGCCTCGAGACCATCGCAGCAAACGCGCCGCTGACGTTGCGCGCCGCGAAAGCAGCCATACTGGCCTCGCGCCAGCCAGGCAGCAGTGCACAGGCCGTGGCCACAGAGGCACTGATACGCCAATGCTTCGACAGCGCGGACTATGCAGAAGGCCGCCGCGCCTTTGCGGAAAAGCGCGCCCCTTCATTCACAGGCCGATGACCGCACCCATGATGAACAATCCCCGCATCCCGTTTCAGCTATCCAGCCGCAGGCCAGCGCTGCGCGGATTGGACGGCCGACATATCCTGGTCCACCTGGTCATCAATGTGGAGCACTGGCCCTTTGACCAGCCCATGCCGCGCACCATACTCACGCCGCCCCACGACCGAGAGAATCTGCCCGACGTTCCCAACTTCAGTTGGGCCGAATACGGTCTGCGCTGCGGCCTGCCTCGCATGATGGCGGCCATTCGCAGCCGCGGCCTTGTTGCCTCGGCCAGCCTCAACGCCACCGTCATCGACGCCTATCCCCAGGCCGCTCAGGCATTGCTGGACGCAGGCTGGGAAATCATCGGACATGGCATGCACCAGCGCGCGCTGTCGCACGATGGTGGTTCAGACCAAGCCGGGGCCATTTCCAGCGCACTGGACCGCATAGAACGCTTTTGCGGAATCCGGCCCCGCGGATGGCTGTCGCCGGGCCTGCGAGAAACGCTGCAAACGCCCGACCTGCTGGCCCAGGCCGGCATAGACCATGTATTCGACTGGTGCCTGGATGATCTGCCCAACTGGATGCAGACCTCCAGCGGTCAGTTGCTGGCGCTTCCATACGCGCTGGAACTCAACGATTCGGTCATTCACGCCGTGGAAAAGCACGCCACGGGCGAGTTCGGGCGCCGCCTGGAAAGCACGCTGCAGGTTTTCGAGAACGAGGTGCGCGAGCATGGCTCACCGCGCGTGCTGACGCTGGGCCTGCACCCTCATCTGATGGGAGTCCCCCATCGCCTGCCCGATTTCGAGTCCATGCTGGATCGGCTACAGCAGCATCCGATGACCCGCTTCGTGACAGGCACCACCCTGCATGCCTGGTATGCGCAGCAGTGCCCGCCACCCACCTGCACGCATGACCGAGGTGCTGCATGAATGCAATCGACACACTGGTCGCGCACGTACAGCACCTGCGCTATGAGGACCTGCCTGCGCCTGCCGTGAACGCCGCCAAGGCATTTTTGCTCGATGCCGTCGGCGTGGGGCTGTCAGGCTCACGCCATCCGCGCATGGCCGCGCTGCACCGGGCGGCAGCGGCCCTGGGCCAGGGACAAGAGGCCACGGTGTGGGCCAGCGGCGAGCGACTGCCGCTGGCCAGTGCGGTGATGCTCAACGCCTACCAGGTCTTCAATCAGGAATTCGATGCCATCCATGACCGCGCCGTGGTCCATGCATTCGCCTGCATCGCGCCTGCGACGCTGGGCTACGCCGAGCGCGAGGGCGCAATCGACGGCCGCCAACTCATAGAGGCGGTGGCCGCTGGCCTGGACTTCGCCATCCATGTGGCGCTGGCGCAGCGCGCGCCCATGCGCTTTTTCCGGCCCGCCATGTGCGGCGGGCTGGGCGCCACGGCCGCACTGTGCAAGCTGGCGAGTCTGGACGAGACCACCACGCGTGATGCGCTGGGCCTGGCCTACAGCCATCTGTCGGGCACCATGCAGGCGCATGCCGAGGGATCGCCGGCCGTAGGACTGCAGGTAGGACTGAACGCGCGTGCCGCAGTCACAGCCTTCGAACTCGCACAAGCGGGTTTTCCTGGGCCGCGTGACATTCTCGAAGGGCCGTTTGGCTATTTCGCGCTGTTCGACGCCGGCCAGGCCCGCTGGCACGAAGTGGCTGCCGACGTGGGTCATGTGTTCCAGATCGAGCGCATGAGCCACAAGCCCTACCCCACAGGCCGCGCCACGCACAGCGGCATAGGCGCCGTACTGCAATTGATGCGCGAGCACGGATTGCATGCGCAGGACATCGCAAGCGTATGCGTACATGCCTCTGCACTCATCGTGCGCCTGGTAGGCCGGCCGGCGCACGCCGGCATGGACTCGGCCAGCGCAAGACTGTGCATGGGCTACGCGGTGGCCACGGCCGCGCTGCAAGGCCACGTAGGCCTGGACGACTTCGACGCCGCCATGCTGTCCGACCCGCGCAGGCTGGAGCTGGCCTCACGCGTGCAGGTGCTCGACGACGGCAACCCCGACCCCAATGCAATGACACCCCAGCGCGTGGAGTTGCGGCTTTGCAATGGGCGCGTGCTGTCACTGGACATGCCCGATCTTCCTGGCAGCCCCGCATTGCCGCTCAACGAAGCCGAGCAGGATGCGAAATTCCACGCCTGCTGCGCGCATGCACTGCCGCCGGTACCGAGTGCACGGGCCGAGAAACTGCGGCAGGCGCTGCGCCAGTTGCAGGACCAGACGGACCTGCGCGACATCATTGCGCTGATGCGTCCGGCATCCTCGCCGCACTGAGCACTGCGCCCTGCAACGCACAAAGGCCCTGGGGCGAGAAAACCTTTGGAAGCCTCTTCCCTTTATTAAGAACAATTCGCGTTTGGCCTATCATCGCGCTTTGCCAACAAAGAGAGGCCTGTCTTCATGTCGAAATCCCTGAAAGCCCTGTTTGCCGCTTGCGCCCTGGTGGCTGCCGGCACAGCCATTGCCGACTCCCAGGTCGTCAACCTCTACTCCGCGCGCCACTACTCCACGGACGAGGAGCTGTACAACGGCTTCACCAAGGCCACCGGCATCAAGATCAACCGCGTGGACGGCGACGACGCCGGCATCATTGCGCGCCTGAAGGCCGAGGGCCAGGCCTCGCCGGCCGACGTGATCCTGCTGGTCGATGCCGCGCGCCTGTACCGCGGCGAGGTGGATGGCCTGTTCCAGCCCATCCACTCCAAGCTGCTGGAAGACGCCATTCCCTCCAACCTGCGCGCCCAGCCCACGGCCGATGGCATCAGCTGGTTCGGCCTGTCCACACGCGCCCGTGTCATCGTCTACAACAAGGCCAAGGTCCAGCCTGCCGACGTGCAGAACTACGAATCGCTGGCCGACCCCAAGTTCAAGGGCCAGCTGTGCATCCGCTCGGGCTCGCATCCCTACAACCTGAGCCTGTTCGGCACCGTGGTCGAACACATGGGCGAGCAAAAGGCAGAGGGCTGGATCCAGGGCATGAAGGCCAACCTGGCCCGCCCGCCCAAGGGTGGCGACACCGACCAGATCAAGGCCGTGGCCTCGGGCGAATGCACCATCGGCGTGACCAACAGCTACTACCTGGCGCGCATGATGCGTTCGGGCAAGCCCGAGGACCAGGCCGTGGTCGGCAAGATCGGCGTGGTCTTCCCCAACCAGTCCAGCTGGGGCACGCACCTGAACATCGCAGGCGGCGCCGTGGCACGCCATGCCAAGAACAAGGACAACGCCGTCAAGTTCCTGGAGTACCTGGCCAGCCCTGCGGCCCAGAACTACTTTGCCAACGGCAACAACGAGTGGCCAGCAGCCAAGGGCGTGGAACTGGACAACCCCGCACTCAAGGAAATGACCGGCGGCAAGCCCTTCAAGAGCGAGACCATCCCGATCACGGCCGTGGGCAAGAACATGACCAAGGTCCAGCAAATGCTGGACCGTGCCGGGTTCCAGTAACCCCCATCGCGCCCATCACCAGCCCGGCACTGCCGGGCTTTTTCTTGGGCGCGACATGGCTGCGGCCGGGGCTGCATGCATAATTTGAGAGTTACGTTTACGTCAACGTCAGATAACCAAGGAGACATTCCATGCAGATCAAGGACCGGGTATTCATCGTCACGGGCGGCGCCTCCGGGCTGGGCGAAGGCACGGCGCGCATGCTGGCGGCCGAGGGCGGCAAGGTGGTGATCGCCGATATGCAGGCGGACAAGGGCGAGGCCGTGGCGCGCGAGATCGACGGCGTCTTCGTCAAATGCGACGTGAGCCAGGAGGCCGATGGCCAGGCCGTGGTGGACAAGGCCGTGAGCCTGGGCAAGCTGGCAGGCCTGGTCAACTGCGCAGGCATTGCGCCCGCCGAGAAGACCGTGGGCAAGAACGGCGCGCACAACCTGGCGCTGTTCTCCAAGACCATCACGGTCAACCTGATCGGCAGCTTCAACATGATCCGCCTGACCGCCGCCGCCATGTCGGCCAACGAGCCCGAGAGCACGGGCGAGCGCGGCGTGCTGATCTCCACGGCCAGCGTGGCGGCCTACGACGGCCAGATCGGCCAGGCGGCCTATGCGGCGTCCAAGGGCGGCGTGGTCGGCATGACCTTGCCCATTGCGCGCGACCTGGCGCGCAACGGCATCCGCAACATGACGATTGCCCCCGGCATCTTCGGCACACCCATGCTGTTCGGCATGCCGCAGGAAGTGCAGGACGCGCTGGCCGCGGGCGTGCCCTTCCCCAGCCGCCTGGGCACGCCCCAGGACTATGCCAAGCTGGTGCGCCACATCCTGGACAACGACATGCTCAATGGCGAGGTGATCCGGCTGGATGGGGCCATTCGGCTGGCGCCTAGATAAACAGAAGCCCCCTGAGCGGCTGCGCCGCTTCCCCCTCTCGCTTCGCGGGGGGGACGACACCCTCGGTGCGGGGCGGCCCTTCCTCGGTGTCCCTGATGTTGGCGCGCGCCGATTTTGGAGATGTGTTCGTTGTCAGGCCATGGTGCGTGCAGGCTCTTTGGCCATCATCTCCAGCCCCTTGCGCAATGCAGGAAACAGGCTGTGCTGGAAGTTGTTCCAGCGCAGCTCAAGAATCGTGTCTTGGGGATCGATGTCGGTGCCCAGCACGTCGGCGATGACTTCGCCGGAGTCGATGCCGTTGTCCACGTAGTGAAAGGATGCGCCGGTCTTGAACAGGGGCGGGACCGGGCGCTGTTCCATGGTCTTCCAGTCCACGATCCTGCGGCCCTGCGCGCCATGCAGCGCGTCCAGCGTGGCGCAGGCGCCCCGGCGTTCATAGGGTGACTCCAGGCGCGTGATGCCGGGGTGGATGTTGGCGATCCTGCGGTGGAACAGGGCACCGGGCCGCACGAGCCGGTCCAGGATGACGAGCAGGCCATCCAGCACCACCCGCTCGGCACCCAGCTGCACCAGCCTGTCCTGCAACTGCGCCTCGAACATCTGCTTGCCCGCGGCGCGCTGCGGATCGTTCAGCGGCAGGCGCCGGTAGGAAGACGGCACGGCCATGAGCAGGTCATTGACCCTGCGCCCCTGGATGCGCAGATCCGGCGGATAGAACCAGCGGCCGCCCGGCCGGTAGCTGAAGCCGTAGTCGCCGATTTTTTCGCGGTCGCGCGGCGAGGCCTCGTCGTCGTCGTGGATCACGGCCTCCAGGCTGTAGATATCGCCCAGCGGGCTGGTGTCCAGCAACTCGCCCAGGTATTCGAGCGGCGACTTCATGTAGCGCGTTGCGCCCTTGTAGGCGATGTGCTGGCCGGCATGGTCGGCGGCGGCGTTTCTCAGGGACCAGATGTAGACGAGTTTTGTCTTTGCCATGTTCGTGGATTCAGCAGGAATTCAGATGTCGGCCAGCACGCCTTGACTGGCGGGACTGGCCGATGCAGCCGCCACCGGCTGCGCCCCGTCTTGCGGCTGGACCATGCGGCCGGCCTCCATGCGCACGATGCGGTCGGCCAGGTGGAAGTAGCGATCGTCATGGGAGATGACCACCAGCAGGTGACCCCTGGCGCGCAGCTCGGGCAGCAGCTCGGTGTAGAACAGGTGGCGGAAGCTCGGGTCCTGGTCGGCCGCCCATTCGTCGAAGACCAGCACGGGCCGGCCCTCCAGATAGGCGTGGACCAGGGCCAGCCGTTTTCGCTGCCCGGTGGACAGGTCGATGGTGCTGAAGCTGCCGTTGCGCACGCTGACCTTGTGGGCGATCTCCAGCCGCTGCAGGTAGGGCAGCGCGGCCTCGGGCAGCGCGGCGGCCTGGCCTTCCTCGCCACCGGCCACCAGGTCCTCGAACAGGTAGAAGTCCGAGAACACCGTGGTGAACAGCTGGCGGTAGTCATCGCGCGTCTGTGCCGTGACGGGCTGGCCGTCATGCAGGATCTCGCCCTGCTGGGGCGCATACAGGCCCAGCAGCAGCTTGATCAGCGTGGTCTTGCCCGAGCCGTTGTCGCCCACCACAAAGACCAGTTCGCCCTTGTCCAGCTTCAGGTCGATGGGACCGATCTCGAAGGCCTTGCCGCCTTCGGGCGCATCGAAGGCATAGCGCACGCCCCGCAGCTCCAGGCCGTGGTCCAGGCGGACCTCGTCGGGCGGACTGTCCAGGTGCAGGTGCGGCTCGGGGCTGGCAAAGCGCGCCGACAGGTCGGCAATGCGCTGCAGCGCCACCTTGGCACGGCCCAGGTTGGGCAGCGCGCCTGCGATCTGGTCCATGGGGCCCTTGAGGAACAGCAGCACCAGCACGAAGCCGCTGAGCACCACGGGCTCGGTGGTGCGCAGCGCGGCCCAGCCCAGGATGAGGGCGATCAACAGAAAGAACAGCGCGGAACCGAAGGCCGTGGCCAGCACATAGGTGTTGATGGCGCGGCTGTTGATGCGGCGGATGGCATCCACGGTGGAGCCGATTTGCCCGTCGAAGATGCGGCCCCGGCGCGCGCGGTGCATGCGCAGCTCCTTGGCGCCTTCGCTGATGGCGCGGTAGGCCTTGTGCAGCACTTCCTCGTGATCGCGCGCCTTCCAGAACCCCGCCACGCCGCGCGACTGGGCCAGCGCCTGCAGGCTGACGCCCAGCACCAGCGCCACCACCAGCATGGCAAACAGCGGCGGCGACAGCAGGGCCAGATAGGCCAGGCAGCCCAGCGCAATGGCCAGGGCGATCACGTTGGAGGCCAGCACGAAGGCCACGTCGCTGATCATGTCCACGTCCTGCGTGAGCACGGGCATGAGGCGGTGCGTGCGGTAGCGCTCCAGCGCATCGATGGGCGCGGCCAGGATCTTGCTGGCCAGTTCCTTGCGCAGCCGGGCCACCAGGCGCTGCCCCACTAAATTGCCCGACATGTCGGACGCGGCCCGGCACACCAGCACGGTGGCGCACAGGGCGATGAAGGTCAGCAGCAGCCCGCCCGCCAGCCCACCGGGACGGTTGAGCACCTGGTTGATGGTCGCCAGCAGCGCCACCGTGGCCCCACCCGCGCAAATGCCCGTGACCACGGACAGCGCCATCCACGGCAGGAAGGGCCTGAGCAGGCGCAGTACCTCGGAGGGCGGTCGGCTGGCGTTTTCCATAAGGGATTCCTCTGGCGCCCATGGGCGCATGACCTTGCAATGCCGGCGCGGCCCGGCGTTTCCTGGAGCGCGGCGCACGGCGAGCGCTCTCTACTCCCTGCAAGACGTGCGTGCGCCAAAAATGTT
This sequence comes from Delftia sp. ZNC0008, assembly GCF_000799035.1. NCBI lineage: Bacteria > Pseudomonadati > Pseudomonadota > Betaproteobacteria > Burkholderiales > Comamonadaceae > Delftia > Delftia sp. ZNC0008. The sequence continues at coordinate 539 of NZ_JTKZ01000209.1, read as the reverse complement.
CACCGCCCAGGCGATGAACAAATTCCGCCGCCCAGCGTCATCACGGGGAAGGGGCAGCGCGGGCGCCATGCCCTGCACCGGCCCGCCCTGCCTTGTCTGCCGCACACCCGAAGGACGCCATGGCTCTCCACCCCGACCTGCAAGCATTTCTTGAACTCGCCAACGCCCAGGCATCCAGCCGCCCGCGCATGAGCCAGATGACGGCAGCGCAGGCGCGCGCCGCCTACGACAACGCCACGCTGGCGCTGGACCTGCCGGGCGACGATCTGCCCACCGAGGACCTGGAGCTGCCCACGCGCGACGGCGCGCGTATCCGTGCCCGGCTCTACCGCGCAGCCCCTGGACACACAGCCTCGCCCTGCCTGCTGTTCCTTCACGGCGGCGGCTATGTGCTGGGCGGCCTCGAATCCCATGACAGCCTGTGCCGCAGCCTGGCGCTGGGCACGCCCTGCAATGTGCTGGCCATCGACTACCGGCTGGCGCCAGAGCACCGCTTTCCCACCGCCTTCCTCGACGCACAGGACGCCCTGGCCTGGCTG
>NZ_JTKZ01000091.1:0-7290 GCF_000799035.1 Delftia sp. ZNC0008 | reverse complement strand
TCCGCGTCCCGGTTCGGGGGCGGAGGCCTGGGCCGCAGCCGTCACGGCAGGCGGCAGCTTTTGCAGGGTGGGCGGATCCAGCAGCAAGGTGTAGTTGCGCTGCAGGTTGCCCGAGGCCCAGCTGGCGTCGATCACCAGATCGACAAAGGGCTCGTTGACGGGCTGGGTGCTTGTGAGTCGCAGCACGGCCGATCCGTCCGCGCGACGCTGCACGCTGACGCGCACCTGGCTGGCCGTGGCGTTGTACTCCATGCCCTGGGTGCGGAAGACGCCGGGAGAGGCCACGCCCACGCGCAGGCCTTCGGCTTCAGCCGCCGTGATCTGGGGGATTTCGACTTCGGCACGCAGGGGCTCGCCCAGGGCCGATTGCACGTTCACCCGGCCCAGAGCCAGTGCCCAGGCCTCGGAGGCGGGCAGTGCGACCGAGACGACGGCCGCAGCGGCCAGCACAGAGAGTTTCCAACGATGCATAAAGCGTCAAACCTGTGTGGATGCAATTGGGCGGGCACTATTGTTATTGTGAGGATGCCCGCGTTTGCACATGTAATTGAAATTTACCCGGGGATAGATGGCACGCCATATACCAAGGTGCTTGGGTCGCATTGTCGGCCACGCTATAGGATCGCAAGCGTCTGGTTGCCGGTGAACGCTGCCAGTTGTTGTCGAACGGCAACGAGAAGAAACACAATGTATCTTCGGTGATTGTAGGCAACCGCCTACAGTCAGGGGACAAGAGACTTGGGCATTGTGCCCAATCGCACAGGGTTTAAAGCCGAAAAAAGCGCCATGTCCCGGGCCAGGACATGGCGCTTTTTGTGTTGGCTCAAGCCGGCGGTGCTCAGGCGGCCAGCAGGATGCGCAGCATGCGGCGCAGCGGCTCGGCGGCGCCCCACAGCAGTTGGTCGCCGATCACGAAGGCCGACAGGTATTCGGGGCCCATGTTCAGCTTGCGCACGCGGCCCACGCCGACTTCCAGGCCGCCGGTGATGGCGGCGGGCGTCAGTTCCTTGACGGTGATGGCGCGTTCATTGGGCACCCACTTCACCCAGGGGTTGCCGGACTTGATGATGGCTTCCAGCTCCTGCAGGGGCAGGTCCTTCTTGAGCTTGAGGGTCAGCGCCAGGCTGTGGCAGCGCATGGCGCCGATGCGCACGCACAGGCCGTCGACGGGAATGGTCTGCTCCGTGCCCAGGATCTTGTTGACCTCGGCCTGGCCCTTCCACTCTTCCTTGGACTGGCCGTTGTCCAGCTGTGCGTCGATCCAGGGGATCAGGCCGCCAGCCAGAGGCGCGCCGAAGAATTCGGTGGGCACATCGGTGCGGATGGTCTGGGCCACCTTGCGGTCGATATCCAGGATGGCGGAGGCGGGCGTGGCCAGCTCGTCGGACACGGCCGCATGCACCACGCCCATGCCCTTGAGCAGTTCGCGCATGTGGTTGGCGCCGCCACCGGAGGCTGCCTGGTAGGTCATGGAGCTGACCCATTCCACGAGACCGGCCTTGAACAGGCCGCCCAGCCCCATCAGCAGGATGGAGTTGGTGCAGTTGCCGCCAATCCAGTTCTTGCCGCCCGCGGCGAGCTTGGACTGGATCAGGCCTTCATTGACGGGGTCGAGCACGATGACGGCATCGCCTTCCATGCGCAGCGACGATGCGGCATCGATCCAGTGGCCGTTCCAGCCCGAGGCGCGCAGCTGGGGGAAGACTTCCTTGGTGTAGTCACCGCCCTGGCAGGTGATGATGATGTCGCACTTGGACAGCTCGGCAATGTCGTTGGCATTGCGCAGCTCGGTGTGGGTCTTCGCCATGGCCGGGGCCTTGCCGCCGGCGTTGGAGGTGGAGAAGAAAACGGGCTCGATCAGGTCGAAATCGCCCTCTGCCTGCATGCGGTCCATCAGCACGGAGCCGACCATGCCGCGCCAGCCCACCAGGCCTACCAATTGCTTGCTCATTTTTGAAACGCCCTTTCAGTGTGAAAACAGTGCTGGATCAAGACTGTTGTCGCCCGGCTCGTCTGGGCCAGGTGAGGGCGCACGACGAACCGGGCTGGGTCAGCCTTTGATTGTCGTAATGGTTGTGGATGTGATTGCGCGCACTGCCACACCAGCCTGGGCGGCGGGTGCAATGTTCAGCAGGAGGAACGGGCAGGCGGCAAACATAAGAGCAGTCATTCTAGCGAATACGCCAGGAAAGAGAATGTCTGTTTGATGAATATCTTCGTCGAAATGGCGAAAAGCAGACGTCTGTTTTGACGCTTTGCCAAGTTCTGGAAAATCCTGGCCAGGCCGGGCAGCCGCAAGCCCGGAGGCTCGCGGCTGTCGTGGACGTCAGGCCAGCGCGGCCACCACGGCGTCGCCCATCTCTCGGGTGGAGACCTTGGTCGTGCCTTCGCTGTGGATGTCGGCCGTGCGCAGGCCCTGGGCCAGGACCTTTTGCACGGCGGCTTCGATGCGCTGGGCGGCGGCTTCCTGGTTCAGCGAGAAGCGCAGCATCATCGCGGCCGACAGGATGGTGGCCAGCGGATTGGCAATGCCCTTGCCCGCAATGTCGGGGGCCGAGCCATGGCTGGGCTCGTACAGACCCTGGCCCTTGGCGTTGAGCGAGGCGGAGGGCAGCATGCCGATGGAGCCGGTGAGCATGGAGGCTTCATCGGACAGGATGTCGCCGAACATGTTGCCCGTGACCACCACGTCGAAGCGCTTGGGTTCCTTGACCAGCTGCATGGCGGCGTTGTCCACGTACATGTGGTCCAGTTGCACGTCGGGGTACTGCTGGCCCACCTCGGTGACCACGTCCTTCCAGAACTGGAAGGTTTCCAGCACGTTGGCCTTGTCCACGCTGGTCACGCGCTTGCTGCGCTTTTGCGCGGCCTGGAAGGCCACGTGGGCGATGCGCTCGATTTCGGGCTTGGAGTAGCGCATGGTGTCGAAGGCTTCCTCGGCGCCGGGGAAGTGGCCGTCGGTGGCCACGCGGCGGCCGCGCGGCTGGCCGAAGTAGATGTCGCCGGTCAGCTCGCGGATGATGAGGATGTCCAGGCCTGCGACCAGTTCGGGCTTGAGGCTGGAGGCATGGGTCAGCTCCGCATAGCAGATGGCCGGGCGGAAGTTGGCAAACAGACCCATGTGCTTGCGCAGGCCCAGGATGGCCTGCTCGGGGCGCAGCGGGCGGTCCAGCGTGTCGTACTTCCAGTCGCCCACGGCGCCGAACAGCACGGCGTCGGACTCCATGGCCAGCTTCAGCGTGGATTCGGGCAGCGGGTGGCCGGCAGCTTCGTAGGCAGCGCCGCCCACGGGGGCGGTCTGCATGTCGAAGTCCAGGCCCAGGGCGCCCAGCACCTTCACGGCTTCCGCAACGATTTCGGGGCCGATGCCATCACCGGGCAAGACTGCGATTTTCATGGTGTTCCTTTTGAGAGACTGTTCGGATGGTGGAAGGCCGCCGGCGGCTGGTTCAGCAACGCCCGCGGCCCATTGATGCACGCAAGTGGAGATCGATCAGCGCTGCACCAGCGTGTGGGCCAGCCAGGGCTTGGTGGCCAGGCGCTCGGCCTCGTAGGCGCGGATCTTGTCGGCATGGCGCAGGGTCAGGCCGATGTCGTCAAAACCGTTGAGCAGGCAGTACTTGCGGAAGGCAATGACGTCGAAGGGGATCTCCTCGCCCTGCGGGCGCACGATCACCTGGCGATCCAGATCGATGGTCAGCTCGTAGCCGGGGAAGGCGGCGATCTCGTTGAACAGCATGTCGATCGTGGCTTCGGGCAGCACGATGGGCAGCAGGCCGTTCTTGAAGCAATTGTTGAAGAAGATGTCGGCGAAGCTGGGTGCCAGGATGGCGCGAAAGCCGTACTGGTCCAGGGCCCAGGGCGCGTGCTCACGGCTGGAGCCGCAGCCGAAGTTCTTGCGTGCGACCAGGATGGAGGCGCCCGCATAGCGCGGCTGATTGAGCACGAAGTCGGGGTTGGGCTTGCGCGAGGCCGGGTCCTGGCCGGGTTCGCCATGGTCCAGGTAGCGCCACTCGTCGAACAGGTTCACACCGAAGCCGGTCTTCTTGATCGACTTGAGGAACTGCTTGGGAATGATGGCGTCGGTGTCGACGTTCTCGCGGTCCATGGGGGCGACAAGGCCCTTGTGCACGGTGAATTGTTGCATGGCAGTATCGAATTCAGGGTTCAGCGGGCGGCGCGTTCGATGGCGCTGCCCGCGCTTTGCACGTCCTGGCCAATGCCCTTGACGGTATTGCAGGCGGCCAGGGTGAAGGCCAGGCCGATCAGGAGGATCGAGAAGGAAGGCTTCATGGTGTGCTGGCGGGGCAGTTGCGGGTTCAGGAGAATCTGCGGATGTCCACGAAGTGGCCGTGGATGGCCGCGGCAGCGGCCATGGCGGGGCTCACCAGGTGGGTGCGTCCGCCCGCGCCCTGGCGGCCTTCGAAGTTGCGGTTGCTGGTGGAGGCGCAGCGCTCGCCGGGCTCCAGGCGGTCGGCGTTCATGGCCAGGCACATGGAGCAGCCGGGTTCGCGCCATTCAAAGCCTGCCGCCTTGAAGATCTGGTCCAGGCCTTCGCGCTCGGCCTGCTCCTTGACCAGGCCCGATCCGGGCACCACCATGGCCAGCTTGATGTTGCGTGCCACCTTCTGGCCCAGCTTCTTGACCACGGCGGCGGCTTCGCGCATGTCTTCGATGCGGCTGTTGGTGCACGAGCCGATGAAGACCTTGTCCACGAAGATGTCGTCGATGGCCTTGCCGGGTTCCAGCGCCATGTAGGTCAGCGCGCGCTCGATGGCGCCGCGCTTGCTGGCATCCTTTTCCTTGTCGGGATCGGGCACGCGGGCATCCACGCCCAGCACCATTTCGGGCGAGGTGCCCCAGGTGACCTGCGGCACGATGTCGCTGGCCTGCAGCTCGACCACGCGGTCGAACTTCGCATCGGCATCGGAGTGCAGCGTCTTCCAGTAGGCGACGGCGGCGTCCCATTCGGCGCCGGTGGGGGCCAGCGGGCGGCCCTTGACGTACTGGATGGTCTTATCGTCCACGGCCACCAGGCCGGCGCGTGCGCCGCCTTCGATGGCCATGTTGCAGACCGTCATGCGGCCTTCCATGCTCAGGTCGCGGATGGCCTCGCCTGCGAACTCGATGGTGTAGCCCGTGCCGCCGGCCGTGCCGATCTTGCCGATGATGGCCAGCACGATGTCCTTGGCCGTGATGCCGGGCGCCGCCTTGCCGCTGACGTTGATCAGCATGTTCTTGGCCTTCTTGGCCAGCAGGGTCTGGGTTGCCATCACGTGCTCGACCTCGGAGGTGCCGATGCCGTGGGCCAGTGCGCCGAAGGCGCCATGCGTGGACGTGTGGCTGTCGCCGCAGACCACGGTCATGCCGGGCAGGGTGGCGCCTTGCTCGGGACCCATGACGTGGACGATGCCCTGGCCCTTGTCCATGAAGGGAAAGAAGGCCGCAGAGCCGAACTCGCCGATGTTGGTGTTCAGCGTAGTGATCTGTTCCTTGCTGATGGGGTCGGCAATGCCGTCATAGCCGCGCTCCCAGCCGTCGGTGGGTGTGTTGTGGTCGGCCGTGGCCACCACGGAGCTGATGCGCCACAGCTTGCGACCGGCCATGCGCAGGCCTTCGAAGGCCTGGGGGCTGGTGACTTCGTGCACCAGGTGGCGGTCGATGTAGAGGACGGCGGTGCCGTCATCCTCGGTGTGGATGACATGCTCGTCGAAGATCTTGTCGTAGAGGGTGCGTCCCATGGCGTTCTCGAATGGTTGGTGTCGTGGGGAAATTCTTGGATGTGCATCCGGCTGGCAAGGGGCCTTCAGGATGCGCTGGCCGGCGGGCTCAGGTGCTCCACCAGCAGGCGGGCCGTAACGGGTAGCGCGTCGAAGTCGCGCGCCACGATGCTCAGCTCGCGCCGTGCCCAGTCGTCGCTGAGCTCCAGGGCGCGCAGATGGCCCACGCCGTGCATGAGCTCGAAGGCACGGTCGGGGATCAGTCCCACGCCCAGGCCGTTGTCGATCATGCGGCACATGGCATCCAGGCTGGTGACCTGGATGCGCTGGTGCAGCGCATGCCCGGCCTGGGCCGCAGCCGCACGCATGGCCAGGCTGATGGAGGAGCCGGCCTGCAGGCTGACGATGTCCCATTCGAGCACATCGGCAAAGGCCACGCTGTCGCTGTGCGCCAGCGCGTGCTGCTCGGGCACCACGACGACCAGCCGGTCCTCGCGGTAGGGGCGGTGCTGCAGCGCGGGAGTGGCCTGGCCATTGCCCAGCGGCATGTATGCCATGGAGCAGATGCCGATGTCGGCCGTGCCTTCCTGCACCGCCGCCAGCACGGCGGGGCTGAGCTGCTCCTGCAGGTCGATCTTGACCTGGCCATGCTTGCGCGCGAAGACGCCCAGATCTTCCGGCAGGAACTGCACGATGGCCGACATATTGGCGTGGATGCGTACATGGCCACGCACGCCATCGGCGTACTCGGACAGCTCGCCCTGCATGCGCTCCAGGCCATACAGCACGTTGCGCGCGTGGTGCAGCAGGCTTTCGCCGGCAGGAGTGAGTGTCACGCCACGGCTGTGGCGATACAGCAGGGCCGTGTCCACGGTGGCCTCGAGGTCGGACAGGCGCTTGCTCACCGCCGAAGCGGCGATGAACTCGCGCTCTGCCGCTCGTCCGATGCTGCCAAGTTCGCAGACAGCCACGAACAGCTGCAAGGAGGTAAGGTCTATGCGCCGTGCAAAACTGCGCTCTGAATTCTTCATGTGGTGGGGTTAAGGCTTCTCATTAGGAGAAGTTGAATGGATTTTCTCGCACAAGTCATCGATCTGTCATCTTCAAGCGCGATGTCTTTGGTGATGTCGTGCGATTTCATGGAGATGGGGGTCATGCCTCGTGGCGATGGCTGCGGGCAGCCATGCCCGCCGGAACGCCGGTTGCATACTGAAAGAATTTGTCAATCTTTGCGCCAGTCGCCTGCATGGATTGCTGCAAAAATAAGAGCATATGAACGATCGATACCCGACGGGCCTGCGAGCCCTGCCTGCAGGCCTGTCATTGCTGCTGGCCGCAGCCCTGTCCTGCATGGCCGTCCCGGCGTCTGCCAAGCCGCAGCCACCGGCGAAGAACACGGCCAAGAGCGGCGCGAAGGCCCCCGCCAAGCCTGCGGCCAAGGCAGCTGCGAGGCCGACAGGCAAGACCGCCGTCAAATCCAAGGGCAAGCCGGCACCTGCCACCACCCGCAGCGCACCTGCCAAGGCGGCCGCCGCTGCAGGCGTGGTGGGCGGCGCTGCCGCAGCGGGGG
>NZ_JTKZ01000957.1:0-2700 GCF_000799035.1 Delftia sp. ZNC0008 | reverse complement strand
CCGCGTCTCCACGCGCCGCCAGCGCCCCCGAGGATACCGAGAACATGACCGAGATAGCCAACGCTTCCCACGAAATCACCGTACAGCCCAGCGGCCGCGCCTTCGCCACGCAGGGCAGCGAGACCATCCTGGCCGCCGCCATCCGCTGCGGCGTGGGCCTGCCCTATGGCTGCAAGGACGGTGCCTGCGGCTCCTGCAAGTGCAAGAAGCTGCTCGGCGAGGTCACCCATGGCGCCCACTCGGAAAAAGCGTTGACCGCCCAGGAAGAGGCCGACGGCTATGTGCTGACCTGCTGCGCCACGCCCAGCACCTCGGTGGTGCTGGAGTCGCGCCAGGTGACCGATGCCAGCGCCTTCCCGATCAAGAAGATGCCCGTGCGCGTGGCCACGCTGGAGAAGAAGTCGCACGACGTGATGCAGGTGCGCCTGCAGCTGCCCGCTGCAGACAAGTTCCGCTACCACGCAGGCCAGTACGTGGAATTCATCCTGCGCGACGGCGCCCGCCGCGCCTACTCCATGGCCACGGCCCCCCATGTGCAGGACACGGCACCGGGGCTGGAGCTGCACATCCGCCACATGCCGGGCGGCAAGTTCACCGACCACGTGTTCGGCGCCATGAAGGAAAAGGAAATCCTGCGCGTGGAGGGCCCGTTCGGCAGCTTCTTCCTGCGCGAGGACAGCGACAAGCCCCTCATCTTCCTGGCTTCGGGAACGGGCTTCGCCCCCATCAAGGCGCTGCTGGAGCACATCCGCCACAAGGGCATCACCCGCTCCGTCACCCTGTACTGGGGAGGACGCCGGCCCGAGGACCTCTACCTCGACGCCTGGGTGCGCGAGCAGGCCGAGGCCATGCCCCAGCTGTGCTATGTGCCCGTGGTCTCCGAGGCGCTGCCGGAAGACGGCTGGACCGGCCGCACGGGCTTCGTGCACCAGGCCGTGCTGGACGACTTTGCCAACTTGTCCGGCCATCAGGTCTATGCCTGCGGTGCACCCATCGTGGTCGATTCGGCACGCCATGCCTATGTGGAGCAACGCGGCCTGCCGGCGGAAGAGTTCTACGCGGACGCGTTCACCTCCGAGGCCGACAAGGCTTCCTGAGTGCGCAGAAGGTGGCACGGATCAAGCAATACGCAGAAAAACTGCTTCCCATACCTGCGCGCAGCCAGGTGTCGCAATTTTTTTGCACAATAGCGCCCCTATGAACCGTAGAAACAGCCTTCTCTCGGTCATGGCGGCCGCTGCTGCCCTGGCCTCCCCGCTTGCCCTGGCGCAAGAGCCCATCCGCCTGATCGTGCCCTATGCGCCCGGCGGTCCGCTGGACATCACCGCGCGCGCGCTGGCCGAGCGGGTGCGTGACTCCCTGGGGGTGGTGATCATCGACAACAAGGCCGGCGCCGGCGGCAACATCGGCGCCGACGCCATTGCCCGCGCCACGCCGGACGGCATGACCATCGGCTTGGCCGCCACGGCCACCCATGCCGTCAATCCCTGGCTGTACACCAAGATGCCCTACGACGCGGGCAAGGACTTCGCGGGCATCACCCAGATGGTGCGCGTGCCCAACGTGCTGGTGATGAATGCGGCCCGTGCCGAGCAGCTCAAGATCCACAGCGTGGCCGACCTGATCGCCTACGCCAAGTCCCACCCCGGCAAGCTCAACTACGGCAGCGGCGGCAACGGCAGCGCAGGCCACCTGGCCGGCGAAATGCTCAAGCAAAAAGCCGGCATCTTCGCCCTGCACGTGCCCTACCGTGGCGCCAACCCGGCCCAGCTGGCCCTGCTGTCGGGCGAGGTGGACTTCAACATCGACAACCTGGCTGCCGCTGCGCCTAATATCCGCTCGGGCAAGCTCAAGGCGTTGGCCGTGACCTCGCTGAACCCCACCACGCTGCTGCCCGGCGTGCCCGCGCTGTCCAAGACCTTCCCCGGCTTTGCCATCGATACCTGGTGGGGCCTGGTCGCCCCGGCCGGCACGCCCAAGCCCGTGCTGGACAAGCTGAGCCGGGCCTTTGCCGACGCACTGGCCGCGCCCGAGACCAAGACCCGCTTCGAGACCCTGATGGCCGAGCCCGTGTCCTCCACGCCCGCCGAGTTCGACAGGTTCATGGCGGCCGAGCGCGCCAAGTACCAGACCATCGTCAAGGCCTCCGGAGCGAAGGTGGACTGAGCCGATCCACCGCGTCCCGCCTGGCAAAAAGCCGCAGCCGCCCTCAGGGCGCTGCGGCTTTTTCATTCAGGCCCCTGTCGGGATTCAGGCTTGCCGGAGATGCCAGCCAGGCTTGTGCGCCAGGCAGATGCCCTGCCCCGCCACGGCCTGCAGCTGCGCGGGCGTGACGCGCTCAGGCGCGATCTCGGCCAGCGGCACAAGCACGAAGGCGCGCTCGTGCATGCGCGGGTGCGGCACGCTCAGGCGCGGCAGCGCGATGCGCTCGTCGCCCCACAGCTCGATGTCCAGGTCCAGCGTGCGCGGCGCATTGCGGTAGGGGCGCTCGCGCCCGGCCGCCAGTTCGATGGCCTGCAGCGCATCGAGCAGCGCCAGCGGCTGCAGCGTGGTGCGCACAGCGGCCACGGCGTTCAGATAGTCGGGACCGCTGGAATCGATGGGCGCCGTGCTGTAGAGCGAGGAGACGGCCAGCCCTGGTCCATGCACAGTTCCAGCACGTATGCGATCCATTCGATCAACCCCAGTTCGGTCAGATTG
>NZ_JTKZ01000821.1:0-19644 GCF_000799035.1 Delftia sp. ZNC0008 | reverse complement strand
CCGCGTACCCAGTTGCCACTGGCCGCTGGCCGTGTGCATGGGGATCTGCAGGCCGGACACGGCGCGCATGGCGAAGAAGGGGATCACGCGCCGCGCGATCAGCAGCGCAATCACGGCCATGCACAGCAGGCCAGCGTTGAAGCGCTGCATGAGCGCGCCGTAGTCGCCTTGCCAGATGGACCACAGGTACAGCGCATCGGCCACGCCCAGGCCCGCCAGCAACAGGGGCAGCCCGTAGTTGCGCCGGCTGCGCGCGGCATGGATGGCGCGGCCCAGCGCCAGCGCGGCCCAGGCGAAGAAGGCGGTCTCGCACAGCGCGGCGACCGCAAAGGCCTGCGGCCCCGGCAGCAAGAAGCCTGCGCGGGCCACCAGCCACAGCAGGCACAGCGCGCCCAATGCCCGGCCCTGCAGGGGGTTGCGCCCTGTCCAGTTGCTGCCCGCCGTGAACAGAAAGCCCACGGCGATGGTGGCCACGAAGGCCCACAGCATCTCGTGCGCGTGCCAGAACACGCCGGGCATGCGCCCCGCGATCCACTGCGGAGCATGGACCCACAGCGCCACCGACAGCGCGGCCCAGAGGCAGCCCAGCAGGTACAGCGGCCGAAATCCCAATTCGAGGAATGCCGTCCATTGCGGCGCCGGCTCCCGGGTTCTCAGGGGTTCCTCCAGCTCCATCCATTGCGCCATGATGTGCACTCCTTCCGGCCCGCTGCGCCTGCATAAGATGCATCCAGCGTACATCTTCAAGTGCACCGGCGAGGCGGCGGCGCAACCACCTTCTGACCTATATCAAGCAGGAGCCAAGCATGGCACTCGAACACGCAAAGCCACTGGAGGTCATCGCCCTGCACGCCCGCGACGGCATGCCCATCAGCACCAGCCTGATCCGAACGCCGAAGCTGCAGCTGCTGCGCCTGGTGCTGCCGCCCGGCCATGCCCTGCCCAGCCATCAGGTCCCCGGCGAGGCCACCATCCACTGCCTGGCGGGCGAGGCCGGCATTGCCACGCGCCTGGCCAGCCTGCGGCTGGTGGCCGGCTCGGTGGTGCTGGTGCCTGCCGGCGAGCTGCACGATGTGCACGCGCGCGGCGACCAGGGCTGCGTGCTGCTGGTGACGATTGCGGGCGCGAACGACTGAAGGCGGCCGCAACCGCCGCACAGGCAGGATCACGCATTGCCTGAGGCACAAAGAAAAACGGACTGCTTCTTGCGAAGCAGTCCGTAATCTTTTTCACTGTATTTGGTGGCCTGGGACGGAATCGAACCGCCGACACAAGGATTTTCAATCCTCTGCTCTACCGACTGAGCTACCGGGCCGAGAACTAGATTATATGCAGGATTTTTTGACCCAAAAACGAAAAAGCCAAAATTCCTTCAAAAAGTCTATCCGCGCTTGTTGCGGCCCAGGTCCACGCCCAGCTGGCGCAGCTTGCGGTACAGGTGGGTGCGCTCCAGGCCGGTCTTCTCGGCCACGCGGGTCATGGAGCCGCCTTCGCGCGCCAGGTGGAACTCGAAGTAGGCCTTCTCGAAACCGTCGCGCGCCTCGCGCAGGGGGCGGTCCAGATCGAAACCCTGGTGTGCATGCGGCACGTTGTTGTCCACCGGCACACGGCTGGCCGCAGGCGTGACGACGGCTGCGATGTCGGCGGGCTCGGCCACTGCGGCAGGTGCTGCAGCCGGCGCCTGGCTGGCGGCATTGCGCGCCAGGCCCTGCTCCACCGCCTTGAGCAGCTTCTGCATGGTGATGGGCTTTTCCAGGAAGGACAGCGCACCGATGCGCGTGGCCTCCACCGCCGTCTCGATGGTGGCGTGGCCGCTCATCATGATGACCGGCATGGTCAGCTGGCCCGCCGAGGCCCATTCCTTGAGCAGCGATACGCCATCGGTGTCGGGCATCCAGATGTCGAGCAGCACGAGGTCGTAGGTGTTGGAGGCGCGCGCCGTGCGCGCCTGGCCGGCGTTCTCGGCCACGTCCACACTATGACCTTCGTCGTTGAGGATTTCCGACAACAAATCCCGGATCCCCAGTTCGTCGTCGACCACCAGTATGTTTGCCATGTGTCTTAAGCCTATGTGCTGAGGCGCGGGGGGCGTCAGGCCTATCCTGTACGCTCAGGCGCAAATGATAGCGACACTTGCGCACCTTGAATCACCCCGCCGTCGTCCCTGTTGCCCAGGTCGATGCGGGCGCCATGCTCGTCTGCGATTTTCTTGACCACGGCCAGGCCCAGTCCGGTGCCCCGCGCCTTGGTCGTGACATAGGGCTCGAAGGCCCGTTGAAGGATGTTGGCCGCGAAGCCCGTGCCGCTGTCGCTGATGCTCAGGCGCACGCGGCGCGTGGACTCATTCCAGCGCGTCTCTATGGTCACGGGGCCGGGGGGCTGGCCGCTTTCCTGCGCACGCTGGGCCGTGGCGTCCTGGGCATTCTGCAAAAGATTGTGAATGACCTGGCGCAGTTGCTGGCCATCGCCGGAAATCGGCGGGCATTGCGGGTCCAGCACACACTCCACGCGCACTTCGGCGTTCTCTTCACCGTACAGCTGCAGCACGTCGGTCACCAGCGCGTTGAGGTCCAGCGACTGCAGATTGGCGGCAGGCAGGCGCGCGTAGTCGCGGAATTCATCGACCAGGCGCTTCATGGCGCCGACCTGATCGACGATGGTCTTGACGGACTTGGCCAGCAGCGCCTGGTCAGCCGGCTGCAGCTTGTCGGTCAGCCGCATGGCCATGCGCTCGGCCGACAGCTGGATGGGCGTGAGCGGGTTCTTGATCTCATGGGCCACGCGGCGCGCGACCTCGCCCCAGGCCTGGGCGCGCTGGGCCGAGACGATCTCGGAGATGTCGTCGAAGACCAGCAGCCGCTGCGCATCGGGCAGTTCCGCACCGCGCATGACCAGGGTGGTGGTGTGCTGGATGACGCCGCCATCGGTGGAGGCATGCAGCTCATGCACCAGTTGCCAGCGATCGCGCCCCTGCTCGCCCAGGAAGAGCGCGAACTGCTCCTGCACGACTTCGCCGAACTGCTCCAGCCCCGGCACCTGGGACAGCGCCCGTCCTTCATGGACGGCCATGGGCGCGCGCAGTATGCGCGTGGCCCCGGGATTGCTCAGGACGATGGCGCCCCGCGCGTCCAGCACGATGACGCCCGATGTGAGGTTGTCGAGGATGGTCTGCAGGTTGCCGCGTGCGGCATCGAGCTGGCCCATGCTGCGGTTGGCCTCGGCGCGCGCGTCGGCCAGTTGCTGGGTCATGAGCGCGAAGGAGCGCGTGAGCCCGCCGATCTCGTCGCGCGTCTGCAGCGCCGGCTTGGGCCGCAGGTCGCCGCGCGCCACGTCGCGCATGCCCTGGGCCAGCAGCAGCAGCGGCCTGGCCAGCTGGTTGCCCAGCACGATGGCCAGCACCACGGCGCCGAAGACCGCCAGGAACAGGCTGAGCGTGAGCGTGCCTATGTACATGCGCTGCAGGCCGCCGCGTGCCAGCGCGCGCTCCTGGTATTCGCGGTTGGCGGCCTGCACGGCAAGGGCGTTGGTCACCAGCGCCTGCGGCAGTGCAATGGTGGCCTGCAAATAACGCGGCTCGGTCAGCAGTCCCACGCTGGGGTTGGGAACCACGGCCAGCGTGCGGACCTGGGCATTCGGCGCTGTGGCACCCGGCTGGGCCGTGCCGTCGTCGTCCAGTCCTTCGATGCTGGCCACGGCGCGCTGCTCGCGCAGCGAGCGCAGCATTTGCGCGCTGGGGCGTTCGGGCTGCAGGTTGAAGCGCGACTGGCCTGCGCTGGCAACCGCGCGCAAGCCAGCCAGCTCGCCACTGCGCGGCACCGGCGCCGGACCCACGACGGCGATTTCGGAGGCGCTCCACAGCACGACATCGGTGGCCCCCAACTGGTCGCGCACGCGCTCCAGGATCAGCGCGGCGCCCGCATCGGAGACCTGGGACAGCTGGGCGCCTGCGGTGCGCGTGTTGTTGGCCATGTCGTTGGCCACGGTCTCCAGCGTGGAGCTGGCCAGGCTCACGCCTGCCGACAGCGCACCCTCGACCTGCACGTCGAACCAGCTCTCGATGGAGCGCGAGACGAACTGGTAGGAAACGATGTAGATCAGCAGGCCCGGCACCAGTCCCACCAGCGTGAAGATGCCGGCCAGCTTGAGCAGCAGGCGGCTGCCGAAGCGCCCCCGCTGCAGGCGTATGGCCAGGCGGATGCCGCCCCAGACCAGGATGGCCAGCAGCAGACCGGCCACGACCACGTTGGCGGCGAACAGCCAGTTGTAGTTGCGCTCGTAGTCCAGCCGGTTGTTGGTGGCCAGGGTCAGCAGGAACAGCAGCAGCACGCCGACCAGCCCCATGAGACCGGCGCCCACGCCCACGGCCCAGCGCGTGCCGCGCGACAGGCCGGCCGAGGCCGGCAGGGCCATGCGTTCGTCGGCGTCGGTGTCCCGGTTCATGGCGCGTCTTCCAGCATCTGGGCGCGCGACAGCTGCAGGTTCCAGCCCGAGCGGCCCAGCGCACCGATCTGCAACGGCCTTGGCAGCTGGGACAGGTCGATGCGAAAGCGCAGCTGCACCGAGACACCCGACTGCGTGGGTGCCGTGTCCATGATTTTCCAGCGCGAGATGCGCCGCATGGAGGACAGCGCATCTTCCAGGGTCTCGAAGGTCTGGCCCAGGGCCAGCCCCAGCCCGGCGCTGGAGAAGGGGGTATTGGAGATGTGCAGGCGCCAGCGGCGTGTCAGCGGCTGATGGCTGAGGCGGTAGTGGCGGCTGGCGGTGGCCAGTTGCTGATCGGACCAGTACCAGCGCTCACGCTGGACCTGGGCCTCGGCCACGAAGTACATGGGAATGCCCTGGCGCAGCGCGTCGTCGATCTGGTAGGGCAACTCGAACTGGAGATTGGCGGACAGCAGCAGACCATCATCGGAGCGCTCGAGCTGCATGGATCCGATCTCGGCGGTCAGCGCATCGGCCCTGGCCTGCAGGCCCAGGCCGGCCAGCACGGCGGCCAGCACAAGTGCCCCGGCCAGCCGCGCCAGCAGGCGCAGCCAGGCTGGCGACCTGGTCCGGGGACGGGGGTCAGCGCGTCTTTTGCAGCAAGGCGTAGAAGAAGCCGTCGTGGTCACCCAAAGCATTGTCAGCCAGCATGCCGGCTTTGTAGTCCTTGCCCGGGATTAAATGCCCCGGCGCCGGCAGTGTTCGCGCCTCACTGTTGCGTGCAACAAACGCTTGAACCTGTGCCTCGCCCTCTTGCCTGAAGACCGAGCAGGTGCAGTACAGCAGGCGCCCGCCAGGCTGCAGCAGGGGCCACAGGGTGTCGAGCAGCCGGGACTGGATCTGGGCCAGCTGGTGCACATCGCTTTCGCGGCGCAGCCAGCGCACGTCGGGCTGGCGCCGCACGATGCCCGAGGCCGTGCAGGGCGCGTCCAGCAAGATGGCGTCGAACAGCTGGCCGCCGCATTGCGCCTCGAACCACTGCGCAGGCTGGGACGCATCGGCCACGACCACTTGCGCCTGCAACTGCAGCCTTCCCAGCGTGTCCTCGATGCGCGCGGCGCGCTCGGCGTCTATCTCCAGCGCCGTGACCTGCAGGGTCTGCGGCGCTGCGTATTCCAGCAGGTGGGCCGTCTTGCCACCGGGGGCGGCGCAGGCATCAAGTATCCGCAACGCTCGGCCGGCGGGCTGCTCCAGCCCTTGCAGCAGCAGCGGTGCGGCCAGTTGCGCCGCCGCATCCTGCACGGAGGCCAGACCCTGGTCGAAGCCCGGCAGGGATTGCACGGGCAAGGCCTGCTGCAGTTGCAGGCCGCTGTCGGCCACGGCAAGCGATGGCACGTCCATGGCCTGCAGCGCCGCCTGGTACTGCGCGCGGTCTGCCCTTTGGCGATTGACGCGCAGCGTCATCGGCGGCTGCTCGTTGTTGGCCTGCAGGATGGCCTGCCAGTGATCGGGATGGTCCTTGCGCAGGCGGGCAATCCACCAGGCGGGATGGTTCCAGACCGCCTGCGGCTGGGCTTCGGTGGCGGCGACCAGGGCATCGCGCTCGCGCAGAAAGCGGCGCAGGCAGGCGTTGACAAAGCCGGACTGCGCGCGGGTCGGCCCCTGCTTGGCCGCTTCCACGGCCTGGTTGACCAGGGTGAACGGCGGGTATGGCGCGCGAGATTCATCCCAGGCCAAGGCCAGGGCGGTGTTCAGCAACGCGCTGACGCGCGGCGGCGGGTTGCGCGAGGCCAGCTGCTTTTGCAGCGCCTGGGCACGGCCCAGCTGGCGCAGCACCTGGAACAGCAGGGCCTGCACACCGGGACGCAGCGGCTGCGGCACACGCGCCAGCACGCTGCGGCTGGACTGGCCTTCGAGCACGGCCTGCAGGCATTGGGCGACGGCGTCGAGCTGCTGCCAAAGAGGAGGTGCGGCCGGTGCGGCATGCGCCTGCGAGGGCGCCGCAGCGCGGCGCGGGGAAGAATGCGTGCGTTGGTTCATGTTCCACTTTCCTGCACCTTGCTGGGCGCAGGTTCGACCAGCAGGCTGCGCACCGGGCGAAAGCCCAGCAGCCAGGCCAGCAGCCTGGCCGGATATTGCGCGATGGCGGCGTTGTAGCGCTCGGCCGCGGCGTTGAATTGCTGCAGTCCCAGGCGGTTGCGCACCTGGTGCTCGGTCCAGCGCTGCTGCCAGGGCTGCAGCGGATCGGGGTCCGGCGACGGGGCATCTGATGGCGCAGTGCCAGTGCCAGCGGCGCCGGTGCCGGTGTCAACGGCGACCTTGGTCATGGCCTGCCAGGCCACCTCCAGCGCCGAGCAGGCATGCTCCAGCGAGGCCAGCGCGCTCTCGCGCAGCGGCCGGCCACGGGCATCGACCAGCGCCGCCTGCAACTGCGCGGCGGTCTGGTGCAGCGCGGCCTGGGCATGCACAAGGGCGGGGCTTTGGCCTTCGCCCTTGGGCTGTGCCTCGAAGGCCTGCAGCATGGCATGCCACTGGCCCAGGTATGCATCGAGCGTACCGAACTGCTGCACGCAGCCGCTGCGCAGCCGGGCCAGCCGGTTGTATGCGCCGACGGCCCAGAACACCAGCAGTGCCAGCAGCATCCATTCAAGAGACAAGGACCACATCGTCTGCAATGGCCCGGCCGGAAGCTGGTCCGGCCGAACTCTGGTTATTCCCAAAGAAAAACGCTCCCGCCTGCGCAGGGCAGGCCGGGAGCGTCACATCATCAAGCACTTGCGCCATGCACTGCTCTAAGAGACAGCATGTCCCAACAAGAGGGACGCCGAGCAAGGGCCGCCCCCGCAGCGAGGGCGTCGTCCCCCTCCCGCGTAGCGAGAGAGGGGCAAGCGGCACAGCCGCTCAGGGGGTGACACCGCCTATCAGTCAGCGGAAGCGTCACCGGCGACGGCAGCCACGCCAGCGTCGTCGTCAGCCATCACACCGGCCAGTTCGGCCGCTTCGGCGTCGGCGATGGCGCGGCGCTCTGCGTCGTCCATGGCGTCCTTGGCCTTGCGCGCCTGGTGGTATGCCAGACCCGTACCGGCGGGGATCAGGCGACCCACGATGACGTTTTCCTTCAGGCCACGCAGCTCGTCGCGCTTGCCCATGATGGCAGCCTCGGTGAGCACGCGGGTCGTTTCCTGGAACGACGCGGCAGAGATGAAGGAGTCGGTCGACAGCGATGCCTTGGTAATACCCAGCAGCACGTTGGAGTACGTGGCAGGGATCTTGCCTTCGCGCTGCAGCGCCTCGTTGGTATTGAGGATCTCCGAACGCTCGACCTGCTCGCCAGCGATGTAGGTCGAGTCGCCGGTGTTCTCGACCACGACGCGGCGCAGCATCTGGCGAACGATCACCTCGATGTGCTTGTCGTTGATCTTCACACCCTGCAGGCGGTAGACGTCCTGCACTTCATCGACGATGTAGCGCGACAGCTCCTCGATGCCCAGCAGGCGCAGGATGTCCTGCGGATCGGCCGGGCCGTCGACGATGGACTCACCCTTGTTGACCACCTGGCCTTCGTGCACCAGGATGTTCTTTTCCTTGGGCACGAGT
This sequence comes from Delftia sp. ZNC0008, assembly GCF_000799035.1. Taxonomy (NCBI): domain Bacteria; kingdom Pseudomonadati; phylum Pseudomonadota; class Betaproteobacteria; order Burkholderiales; family Comamonadaceae; genus Delftia; species Delftia sp. ZNC0008. The sequence goes on along the minus strand of NZ_JTKZ01000821.1, from coordinate 11,625 downwards.
TCTTCCCAGACCTTGCCATCCAGATCAGTGATCTGCATGCGCACCTTGCCCTTGGTTTCCTTGCCGAAGGAAATGGTGCCGGTCATCTCGGCCAGCGTGCCCTTGTCCTTGGGCGTGCGGGCTTCGAACAGCTCGGCCACGCGGGGCAGACCGCCGGTAATGTCGCGGGTCTTCTGGCCTTCGACAGGGATACGGGCCAGCACTTCGCCGGGGCCCACGTCCTGGCCGTCACGCACCTGGATCAGCGCGCCGACCTGGAAGCCGATCGTCACCGAGTGGTCGGTGCCGGGGATCTTGACTTCCTGGTTGTTGGCATCGATCAGCTTGACCTGAGGACGCACGACCTTGGCAGAGCCACGGCGCTTGGGATCGATCACCACCAGCGTGGACAGGCCGGTCACTTCGTCGACCTGCTTGGCCACGGTCAGGCCCTCTTCCACATTCTCGAAGCGCACCTGGCCGGCGTACTCGGTAATGATGGGTCGGGTCAGCGGATCCCAGTTGGCCAGGATCAGACCAGCCTTGACCTGCTGGTCGGGCCTGACGGTCAGCACGGCACCGTAGGGCACCTTGTGGCGCTCACGCTCGCGGCCGTTGTCGCTGATGACGATTTCGCCCGAACGCGAAATCACGACCAGCTCACCCTTGGTGTTGCTGACGTAGCGCATCGTGCTGTTGAAGCTGATGGAGCCGTTGGACTTGGCTTCCACGCTCGAGGCGATGGCAGCGCGCGAAGCGGCACCACCGATGTGGAAGGTACGCATGGTCAGCTGCGTGCCGGGCTCGCCGATGGACTGGGCGGCGATCACACCCACGGCTTCGCCGAGGTTGATCAGGCCGCCGCGGCCCAGGTCGCGGCCGTAGCACTTGGCGCACAGGCCGTAGCGGGTCTCGCAGGTCAGCGCGGTGCGGACCTTGATCTCGTCCACGCCTTGCGATTCCAGCTCGTCGATCACGTCTTCGTTGAGCAGCGTGCCTGCGGGCAGCAGCACGGCCAGCGTCTCGGGATGCACGACGTCCTCGGCCGTGGTACGGCCCAGCACGCGGTCGCGCAGCGATTCGATGACTTCACCGCCTTCGACGATGGCGCGCATCAGTGCGCCATTGCTCGTGCCGCAATCGTCCTCGTTGACCACCAGATCCTGCGTCACGTCCACCAGACGACGCGTCAGGTAGCCGGAGTTGGCCGTCTTCAACGCCGTGTCGGCCAGACCCTTTCGGGCGCCGTGGGTGGAGATGAAGTACTGCAGAACGTTCAGGCCTTCACGGAAGTTCGCCGTAATGGGCGTCTCGATGATGGAGCCGTCAGGCTTGGCCATCAGGCCACGCATGCCGGCCAGCTGGCGGATCTGCGCGGCCGAGCCGCGGGCGCCGGAGTCGGCCATCATGTAGATGGCGTTGAACGATTCCTGCTCGACTTCGTTGCCGTGGCGGTCAATGACCTTTTCCTTGGCCAGCTGGGCCATCATGACCTTGGAGACTTCGTCGCCGGCCTTGCCCCAGATGTCCACCACCTTGTTGTAGCGCTCGCCAGCGGTCACGAGACCGGAGACGTACTGCTGTTCGATCTCCTTCACCTCGGCTTCGGCACGGCCGATGATCTCGGCCTTTTGCGGCGGCACCAGCATGTCGCCGATGGCGATCGAGATGCCGGCGTGCGTGGACAGGCGGAAGCCGTTTTGCAGCAGCTTGTCGGCAAACACCACCGTGGCCTTCAGACCGCACTTGCGGAACGAGGCATTGATGAGCTTGGAGATCTCCTTCTTCTTGAGCGCCTTGTTCATGTGGCTGAACGGCAGGCCCTTGGGAAGGATCTCGGACATCAGGGCGCGGCCCACGGTGGTTTCCACCAGGCTGGTCGAAGGCTCGAACTCGCCGGAGTCCTTGTTCTTCGTCCACTCGGTCAGGCGAACGCTGATCTTGGCGGCCAGCTCGACCTGCTCGGCGTCCAGCGCGCGCTGCACTTCGCCGATGTCGGCGAAGACCATGCCCTCGCCCTTGCCGTTGATGCGCTCGCGCGTCGCGTGGTACAGACCCAGCACCACGTCCTGCGAAGGAACGATGGAGGGCTCGCCCGATGCGGGAAACAGCACGTTGTTGGAGGCCAGCATCAGCGTGCGGGCTTCCATCTGTGCTTCCACCGACAGCGGAACGTGGACGGCCATCTGGTCACCGTCGAAGTCGGCGTTGAAGGCCGCGCAGACGAGCGGGTGCAGCTGGATGGCCTTGCCTTCGATCAGGATGGGCTCGAAGGCCTGGATGCCCAGGCGGTGCAGCGTGGGAGCACGGTTCAGCATGACCGGGTGCTCCTTGATGACCTCTTCGAGGATGTCCCACACCACGGGCGTGCCGGATTCCACTTCCTTCTTCGCCGCCTTGATGGTGGTGGCGATGCCGCGCTGCTCGAGCTGCGCGAAGATGAAGGGCTTGAACAGTTCCAGCGCCATCAGCTTGGGCAGACCGCACTGGTGCAGCTTGAGGTACGGACCCACCGTGATCACGGAACGGCCCGAGTAGTCCACGCGCTTGCCCAGCAAGTTCTGGCGGAAACGGCCGCTCTTGCCCTTGATCATGTCGGCCAGCGACTTCAGGGCACGCTTGTTGGCGCCCGTCATGGCCTTGCCACGGCGGCCGTTGTCCAGCAGCGAGTCCACTGCTTCCTGCAGCATGCGCTTTTCGTTGCGCGCGATGATTTCCGGAGCCTTCAGCTCCAGCAGGCGGCGCAGACGCGAGTTGCGGTTGATGACGCGGCGGTACAGGTCGTTCAGGTCGGACGTTGCGAAGCGGCCGCCGTCCAGTGGCACCAGCGGACGCAGGTCCGGGGGCAGCACGGGCAGCACTTCCATGACCATCCAGCCCGGCTTGATGCCGGACTTCTTGAACGCTTCCAGCAGCTTCAGGCGCTTGGCGTTCTTCTTGACCTTGACTTCGGAGCCGGTCAGGTCGCCGCGCAGGCGCTCGGTCTCGACGTCGATGTCGATGCCTTCGAGCAGGTCCTTGATGCCTTCGGCGCCCATCTTGGCTTCGAACTCGTCACCGTACTCGGTGCGCTTGGCCTCGTAGTCGTCCTCGGTCATGATGCTGAACTTCTTCAGCGGGGTCATGCCGGGGTCGGTCACCACGTAGGCTTCGAAGTACAGCACGCGCTCGATGTCGCGCAGCGTCATGTCGAGCACCAGGCCCAGACGCGACGGCAGCGACTTCAGGAACCAGATGTGGGCGCAGGGCGCAGCCAGGTCGATGTGGCCCATGCGCTCGCGGCGCACCTTGGTCTGGGTCACTTCGACGCCGCACTTCTCGCAGATCACGCCGCGGTGCTTGAGGCGCTTGTACTTGCCGCAGAGGCACTCGTAGTCCTTGATGGGGCCAAAGATCTTGGCGCAGAACAGACCATCGCGCTCGGGCTTGAACGTGCGGTAGTTGATGGTCTCGGGCTTCTTCACCTCGCCGAAGGACCAGGAACGGATCTTCTCGGGAGAAGCCAGACCGATCTTGATGGCATCGAAATGCTCATCGGGCGTGAATTGCTTGAACAGGTCGAGTAGAGATTTCATAAGACTCTTTCCCTTTTCAATATTTAAGAACGCTCAAGCTCGATGTCGAGGCCCAGGGAGCGGATTTCCTTGACCAGCACGTTGAACGACTCGGGCATGCCTGCCTCGATGGCGTGCTCGCCCTTGACGATGGATTCGTACACCTTGGTACGGCCCACCACGTCGTCGGACTTCACGGTCAGCATTTCCTGCAGCACATAGGCGGCGCCGTAGGCTTCCAGCGCCCACACTTCCATTTCCCCGAAACGCTGGCCGCCGAACTGGGCCTTGCCGCCCAGGGGCTGCTGCGTCACCAGAGAGTACGGACCCGTGGAGCGGGCGTGCATCTTGTCGTCGACCAAGTGGTGCAGCTTCAGGTAGTGCATGTAGCCGATGGTGGTCGGACGCTCGAAGCGGTCACCGGTGCGGCCGTCATACAGGTAGGCCTGCGTGCGGCTTTCGGTCAGGCCCTTGCGCTCCTTCAGCTCTTCCGGATATGCCAGATGCAGCATGTCCTGGATTTCCTGCTCGGAAGCGCCGTCGAACACCGGCGTGGCAAACGGCACGCCCGTGGTCAGCGCCTGCGCCATGGACACGATCTCGTTGTCATCGAGCTGGGCCAGGTCTTCCTTGCGGCCGCGCGAGTTGTAGATCTCTTCCATGAAGGCACGGATTTCGGCGGCACGGGCTTCCTGCTGCAGCATGTCGCCGATGCGCTGGCCCAGGCCCTTGCCGGCCCAGCCCAGATGCACTTCCAGCACCTGGCCGATGTTCATGCGCGAAGGCACGCCCAGCGGGTTCAGCACGATGTCGGCAGTGGAGCCGTCGGCCATGTAGGGCATGTCCTCGACCGGAACGATCTTGGAGACCACGCCCTTGTTGCCGTGGCGGCCGGCCATCTTGTCGCCGGGCTGCAGGCGGCGCTTGACGGCCAGGTAGACCTTGACCATCTTGAGCACGCCAGCGGGCAGCTCGTCGCCCTGGGTGAGCTTCTTGCGCTTTTCCTCGAAAGCCAGGTCGAAGCTGTGGCGCGTCTGCTCCAGCGAGTTCTTGATGGACTCGAGCTGGGTGGCGACCTCGTCCTCTGCAGGACGGATGTCGAACCAGTGGAACTTCTCCACGCCGTCCAGGTAGGCCTTGTCGATCTTGGCGCCCTTGGCCAGCTTTTGCGGGCCGCCGTTGGCCACGCGGCCATTGAGCAGCTTCTCGATACGGTCGAAGGCGTCGGCCTCGACGATGCGCAGCTGGTCGTTCAGGTCCAGGCGGTAGCGCTTGAGTTCATCGTCGATGATCTGCTGGGCACGCTTGTCGCGCTGGATGCCTTCACGGGTGAAGACCTGCACGTCGATCACGGTGCCTTGCGAGCCCTGGTCCACGCGCAGCGAGGTGTCCTTCACGTCGGAAGCCTTCTCGCCGAAGATGGCGCGCAGCAGCTTCTCTTCAGGCGTCAGCGTGGTCTCGCCCTTGGGCGTGACCTTGCCGACCAGCACATCGCCGGGCTGCACTTCCGCACCCACGTAGATGATGCCGGACTCGTCCAGGCGGTTGAGCTGCTGCTCGGACAGGTTCGGGATGTCGCGCGTGATTTCCTCGGCACCGAGCTTGGTGTCGCGGGCCATCACCACGAGTTCTTCGATATGGATCGAGGTGTAGCGGTCTTCGGCCACCACGCGCTCGTTGATCAGGATCGAATCCTCGAAGTTGTAGCCGTTCCAGGGCATGAAGGCGATCAGCATGTTCTGACCGATGGCGATTTCGCCCAGGTCGGTCGATGCGCCGTCGGCCACCACGTCACCCTTGGCCAGCTTGTCGCCACGCTTGACGATGGGACGCTGGTGGATGTTGGTGTTCTGGTTGGAACGCTGGTACTTGATGAGGTTGTAGATGTCCACGCCGACTTCGCCGGCCACGGCTTCCGCATCGTTCACGCGGACCACGATGCGCGTTGCATCGACATAGTCCACGATACCGCCGCGGGTTGCCGTCACCACGGTGCCGGAGTCCACTGCCGCCACGCGCTCGATGCCCGTGCCCACCATGGGCTTTTCGGGACGCAGCACAGGCACGGCCTGACGCGACATGTTGGCGCCCATCAATGCGCGGTTCGCGTCATCGTGCTCCAGGAACGGAATCAGCGAGGCAGCCACCGACACGATCTGTGCGGGCGACACGTCCATGTACTGAACGCGCTCGGCCGACACCAGGGTCGAATCACCCTTTTCGCGCGCCGACACCAGGTCGCCGATCAGGCGGCCTTCGGCATCCAGCTCGGCATTGGCCTGGGCGATGATGTACTTGCCTTCCTCGATGGCCGACAGGTAGTCGATCTCCATCGTGACCTTGCCGTCGGCCACGCGACGGTAAGGCGTCTCGATGAAGCCGTACTCGTTCAGGCGGGCGTACAGGGCCAGCGAATTGATCAGGCCGATGTTGGGGCCTTCAGGCGTTTCGATAGGGCAGACGCGGCCGTAGTGGGTCACGTGCACGTCGCGCACTTCGAAGCCTGCGCGCTCGCGCGTCAGACCGCCCGGGCCCAGGGCCGAGACGCGACGCTTGTGCGTGATTTCGGCCAGAGGATTGGTCTGGTCCATGAACTGCGACAGCTGCGACGCACCGAAGAATTCCTTCAGGGCGGCCGAAATCGGCTTGCTGTTGATCAGGTCATGGGGCATCAGCGGCTCTTGCTCGGCCTGACCCAGACGCTCCTTCACGGCCTTCTCGATACGTGCCAGGCCCGTGCGGTACTGGTTCTCGGCCAGTTCGCCCACGCAACGCACGCGGCGGTTGCCCAGGTGGTCGATGTCATCGACCTCGCCCTTGCCGTTGCGCAGATCCACCAGGATCTTGACCACGGCCAGGATGTCCTCGTTGGACAGCACCATGGGGCCGGTGGCGCCATCGCGGCCGACCTTGGCGTTGAACTTCATCCGGCCCACGCGCGAAAGATCGTAGGTGTCGGGGTTGTAGAACAGACGCTGGAACAGGGCCTGCACGGCGTCCTCGGTCGGCGGCTCGCCGGGGCGCATCATGCGGTAGATGGCCACGCGCGCAGCGAACTCATCGACGGTTTCGTCAGTGCGCAGGGTCTGCGAAATGTAGGCGCCCTGGTCCAGCTCGTTCGTGTAGATGCACTGCAGATCCTGGATGCCGGCGCTGCGCAGCTTCTTGAGCAGGGACTCGGTCAACTCTTCGTTGGCCTTGGCGATGATCTCGCCAGTGTCCGGATCGACGATGTTCTTGGCGACCACGCGGCCGATCAGGAAATCTTCGGGGACGCTGATGAACTTGGTGCCCGACTGCTCCAGCTCACGCGTGTGGCGAGCAGTGACGCGCTTGTCCTTGGCGACCACGACCTTGCCCGACTTGTCGGTGATGTCGAAGCGCGCGACCTCGCCGCGCAGGCGCTCGGGGACGAACTCCATCTGCGCGCCCGAATCCATGAGGCGGAAGTTGTCGTTGACGAAGAAATTGGCCAGGATCGATTCCGGCGTCAGGCCGATGGCCTTCAGCAGAATGGACACGGGCATCTTGCGACGACGGTCGACGCGGAAGAACAGCAGGTCCTTGGGGTCGAACTCGAAGTCCAGCCACGAACCGCGGTAAGGAATGATGCGTGCCGAGAACAGCAGCTTGCCCGAGCTGTGGGTCTTGCCCTTGTCGTGTTCGAAGAACACGCCAGGCGAGCGGTGCAGCTGCGAGACGATGACGCGCTCGGTGCCGTTGATGATGAACGAGCCCTTGTCGGTCATCAGGGGCACTTCGCCCATGTAGACCTCTTGCTCCTTGACTTCCTTGACCACCTTGGACTGCGAGGTCGAAGACTCACGGTCATAGATGATCAGCTGAACCTTGGCGCGCACGGCAGAGGCGAAGGTCAGACCACGGGTCTGGCACTCGCGCACATCGAAAGCAGGCTTGGCGAGGTTGTACTCGACGAACTTCATCTCCACAAAACCGTTGTGGGAGACGATGGGGAAGGCAGAGTTGAAGGCCGCTTGCAGGCCTTCGATGGTGCGTTTTTTGGGGGCTACATCTGCCTGCAAGAATGCGGTATATGCATCTTTTTGCATCTGCAGCAGGTAAGGCACTTCGAGCACGCTGTCGCGGCTCCCGAAGCTTTTGCGGATTCGCTTGCGTTCGGTGTAAGAATAGGCCATGAGATCTCCGGGCAAAGACATGAGTCCTGGGTCTGCGACGACTGCCCCACATGGAAAGCTCCCTGCGGGCTTGGCGGTTGGCCACTACCAACCATGGCTGACGGCGATGCGTTGCACATCGCCCGAACCAAGGCATCTTCTGCTGTCGGGTTGTCAGAAGACACTAGAAAACAGGCTGCTCCAGACCGCTTTCTAGTGTGCTCTATGGATACGCTCTCCACAAGCGCCAAAGGCTGGAGGCCCTTTTTCGGAGCCTCCAGCCCTTGAGGGGACTGAATTACTTCAGTTCAGCCTTGGCACCGGCTTCCACCAGCTTCTTCACAGCGGCTTCAGCGTCAGCCTTGGCAACGCCTTCCTTGACGTTCTTGGGAGCGCCGTCGACCAGGTCCTTGGCTTCCTTCAGACCCAGGCCGGTGATTTCACGCACGGCCTTGATGACGGAAACCTTGTTCGCGCCGGCTTCGGTCAGCACAACGTTGAACTCGGTCTTTTCTTCTGCAGCAGCAGCGCCGCCAGCAGCGCCACCAGCAGCGGGAGCGGCCATGGCGGCAGCGCTCACGCCGAACTTCTCTTCAATGGCCTTCACCAGGTCATTGAGTTCCAGGACCGTCATGCCGTCGAGCGCGGTCAGAAATGCGTCTTTATCGAATGCCATTTTGATTTCCTAACAATATTGGTTAACTGCCGCGCGCTCAGGCTGCGACTGCTTCGGCTGCCGGTTCTTCGGCAGAGCCTTCGCTCTTCTTTGCCGCCAGGGCGCCCAGCACAACGGCCGTACGCGAGATAGGCGACATCAGCAAGCCACACAGTTGTGCCAGCAGAACTTCCTTCGAGGGGATGTTCGCCAGTTGCTTCACACCGTTCACGTCCAGGGCCTTGCCTGCAAACGCACCACCGCGGATCACCAGCTTGTCGTTGGTTTTCGCGAAGTCGGCCACCACCTTGGCGGCAGCCACTGCGTCTTCAGAGAAGCCATAGATCAGAGGGCCGGTCATCTGGTCGGCGACAACGTCGAACTGGCTGCCAGCCACAGCACGGCGGGCCAGCGTGTTCTTCAACACGCTCAGGCTCACACCCTTGCTGCGGGCGTCAACGCGCAGTTTGGTCATGTCGGCGACCGTGATGCCGCGGTATTCCGCGATCACAAGCGTTTGAGCTTTTGCGGCGAGGCTGGTCACTTCATTGATGACCGCTTCTTTCTCACTGCGATTAAGACTCAAGGTCTACTCCTTCAAATGCACACTCGGGGCAGGCCCCTCATGCGCGCTCTTGTTGCAGCGACCAACTGTTTTGGAAATGCATCCATCTGCAGCGGGATCGCCATCTGCGTTGGCCCCTGAGGTTTAAGTGCCGCAAGGCACACCAACGGTCTTGGATGACCCGGCGCATCGCTGCGCCGGCCCACCACTGAGGCAGCCCGCAAGCCGCCTCAAGATTTCTTGGCTATCAGGCCGAGATGGTTTGCGTGTCGACGCGAACGCCCACACCCATGGTCGACGAAACAGCCACCTTGCGCAGGTACAGGCCCTTGCTCGAGGCGGGCTTGGACTTGTTCAGGGCGTCGATCAGCGCAGCCAGGTTGCCTTGCAGCTTCTCGTTGTCGAACGAGCGGCGGCCGATGGTGGCGTGGATGATGCCGGCCTTGTCGACGCGGTATTGCACCTGACCAGCCTTGGCGTTCTTCACGGCCGTGGCCACATCGGGAGTCACCGTACCCACCTTGGGGTTGGGCATCAGGCCGCGCGGGCCCAGGATCTGACCCAGCGTACCGACGACGCGCATGGCGTCGGGGGCAGCGATGACCACGTCGAAGGGCATGTCGCCAGCCTTCACGCGGGCAGCCAGGTCGTCCATGCCGACAACATCGGCGCCAGCAGCCTTGGCTTCTTCAGCCTTGGCGCCTTGGGCGAACACGGCCACGCGGGCGGTCTTGCCAGTGCCGTGGGGCAGCACGACGGCGCCACGAACCACTTGGTCAGACTTCTTGGCGTCCACGCCCAATTGCACGGCCACGTCGATGGATTCATCGAACTTGGCGGTGGCGGCTTCCTTCACCAGCGCCACGGCGTCGGCGAAAGCGTACAGCTTGGTGGACTCCACCTTGCCCTGGAGAGCCTTTTGCTTCTTGGTCAACTTGGCCATTTACACGCCCTCCACAATCACGCCCATCGAACGGGCCGAACCAGCCAGCGTACGCACGGCGGCGTCGACGTCAGCAGCGTTCATGTCCTTCAGCTTGGTGTTGGCGATCTCTTCCAGCTGAGCGCGGGTGATCTTGCCGACCTTGTTCTTCAGGGGGTTGGAGGAGCCCTTGTCCAGCTTGATGGCCTTCTTGATCAGCACAGTCGCCGGAGGCGTCTTGATGATGAAGGTGAAGCTCTTGTCGGCAAAGGCCGTGATGACCACGGGCAGGGGCAGGCCGGGCTCGACACCTTGGGTCTGGGCGTTGAACGCCTTGCAGAATTCCATGATGTTGAGGCCGCGCTGACCCAGCGCAGGACCGATCGGAGGAGAGGGATTGGCCTTACCAGCTGGCACTTGCAGCTTGATGAAGCCGACGATTTTCTTCGCCATTGAATGCTCCTTGCGGGTATAGCGCCGCCGGCCCAACCAACAATAGTTGCAGCCGGCAGCTCCCCGGGGGTTAAAAGACTCTTGCTGACACGCCCTGCACCGAGCCTAAAAATGCAGAGCCAGAGATTGTAAGCGGTAACTCAGGTTTTTTCAACCTGGGCAAATTCAAGCTCGACCGGCGTGGAGCGGCCGAAGATCATCACCGAGACGCGCAGGCGGCTCTTTTCGTAGTTGACCTCTTCGACCGAGCCATTGAAGTCCGTGAACGGGCCTTCCTTGACACGCACCAGTTCGCCGGGCATGAATTCGATCTTGTGGCGCGGCTTGTCCGTGCCTTCCTGCATCTGGCTGACGATCTTGCGCACTTCCTCTTCGGAGATCGGTGCGGGGCGGTTCTTGGCACCACCCACGAAACCCGTCACCTTGCTGGTGTGCTTGACCAGGTGCCAGGTGTCGTCGTCCATGACCATCTCGACGAACACGTAGCCAGGGAACAAGCGGCGTTCGGTGGTACGGCGCTGGCCGTTCTTCATCTCCACCACTTCCTCGGTGGGAACCAGGATGCGGCCGAACTTGGACTGCATGTCCGAACGCGCGATGCGCTCGATGATGTTGCGCTCCACGGCCTTTTCCATGCCGGAGTAGGCATGGACGATGTACCAGCGCAGATCCGGATTGGCAGGCGCTGCCCCTCCGTCGTTCACACCTGTTTCGACAGCATCCATTACTTCCTCCAGCCCAAAATCAGGTCATACAGGACCCACTCCAGCGTCTTGTCCGTGAACCACAGAAACAAGGCCATGATGACCACAAAGCCGAAGACGTACAAGGTCATCTGCATGGTCTCCTTGCGCGTCGGCCAGACGACCTTCTTGACTTCGCGCCAGGCATCCTGCGCAAAGCTGACGAAACGCTTTCCGGGCTCGGAAACAAGGAACGTGCCAGCAGCCGCAGCCAGACCGACCAGCAGCACCAGCCACTGAACGATGGGCCCTTGCTTGCTCAGCAGATAGAAACCTGCGATCGCAGCAACGACTAAAGCCGCGACTGCGGCAAGCTTGGCTTTGTCAGCTCCGGAGCTGACCGTTTCAACCTGAGTAGTGGCCATAATCCATTTCTAATGCGCATTTTTTGCGCAACGCCAAGACACCGAAGCCCGCTTTGGGGCGGGCTCGTTGCGATTCCACCATCAGGTGGCAGGGGCAGTAGGAATCGAACCTACAACCTTCGGTTTTGGAGACCGACGCTCTGCCAATTGAGCTATACCCCTACGAATCAATTAGGCAATGATCTTGGCAACCACGCCAGCGCCCACGGTACGGCCGCCTTCGCGGATAGCGAAGCGCAGACCTTCTTCCATG
>NZ_JTKZ01000469.1:0-2590 GCF_000799035.1 Delftia sp. ZNC0008 | reverse complement strand
CCGCGCAGCACGGGGCGCACGGCCTCGTCGGGCAGCGGCGGATCGCTGAGGATGCCGCTGTAGGCCTTGATGGTGGTGCCACCCACCAGCCCCTTGACCAGGGTGAAGACGCTGGACTCGCGCAGCCAGTGCGCGTCCTTGCGCGGCACGTCGATGAGGATGCGCACATTGCCGTCCTCGGCCAGCTCGATGCGGCGCACGCGCCCGATCGGAAAGCCCGAGAAAGTCATGTCCATGCCCACGCTCACGCCCTCGGAGTCGTCGGCCGTGAGCACCAGGCGCTGCGTGGCGTCGAACACGCCGCGCGAGTACAGCAGGTACAGGGCCGATCCAAGAATCAGCACCAGCGTGAACAGCAGCAGGCCCGCGGCCTTGGCGCGCAGGTGCGCCACGGGCTTGAGGGCCTCGATTTCCTCGCCGTCCCAGGGGTCTGGCGGCGTGCGCCGCGTATCGGTCATGGCATTCCTTGTTCTGGCACGGGCCTTGCCGTGCATGTGGGGTTCGTGGAGTTCAGCGGGCGTGCTCAGTAGTAGTTGCCCATGAGCGAGATCACCTCGATCACCAGCAGCACGGCAAACATGCGCGCAAAGCCGCCCAGCGCCGCGCCGCCGAGCCGGTGGCGCCGCAGCGGCGCATACAGGCCGGAAGCCATGGGCATGATGGCCACGGTGAGGCTGAAGAACCAGGTCTTGAGCACGAAGACCAGGGTCACGGCCGGCGTGAAGATCTGGCCGAAGATGCGCGTGTAGCCGGGCAGGCCCGCCAGCGTGAAGCCATAGACACTCAGGTAGACGGTGACCAGGGCCACCACGCAGCTGAGCACGGCCAGCGTGACCGAGGCAAACACGCCACCGGCGGCGCGCGGCACCAGGGCCATGCGCAGCGGATCGGAGCCGCGCTCCTGCCAGGCCTGGAGCTGGCCCCGCGCGCGCAGCTGCGCAATCAGCGTGCCGTTGGGAATGGTGCAGCGCATGGCCACGAACAGCGCGGCCGTCAGCGGGATCAGCTCGATCACCAGCACGCGCACCACCATCTCCAGCGCATAGCGCGACAGCCCATAGCTCAGCGCCGTGACGATGACGATGCGCGTGATGACCGCGCACAGCAGGGCCGCAAGCGCCGTGAAACCCAGCAGGATGGGGCCGGTCTGCACATAGATCTGGTGCGCCATGGCACGCCGCGCGCCGCGCCGGTAGCTGGAAGGGGACATGGCCAGCACCAGCAGCACGGCGCCCAGGTAGACGCTGCGCCACCAGGCCAGCGCATGGTCGCGCAGCGCCGCCCAGATGCGGTCGGGAAGGGACAGGGCTGCGTGGCTGAGGCTCATCGGTCGATGATAGCGAGCCGTACCGGGACGGTCCGTCGGACGCCGGCGCAAGACAGGCAGCCGCGGACGGCGCTACACATGGCGCTTGGCGCCGGAGCTGCCCAGGGCAGGCGCCAGCGGCTCGTCGGCCTGGGCATGCAGGGCCTCGATCAGATGGCAGTAGCTGGCCGACCCGTCGCACTGGCTGCGCAGTTGCATCAGCTCATGCTCCAGCGCGCGCAGCTCGGCCAGGCGCTCGCGCACATGGCCCAGGTGCGCATCCAGGGTTTCGTTGGCGGCCACGCAGTCGGCCTTGCTGGCGCCGTCCAGCGCCAGCAGGGTGCGCACCTCGTCCAGCGACATGTCCATGGCGCGGCACAGGCGGATGAAGCGCAGCCGGTGCACATCGCTGTCGCTGTACAGCCGGTACTGGTTGTCCTCGCGCACGCCCGCGCTCAGCAGCCTTTCCTTCTCGTAGTAGCGGATGTTGGCGGCGGCCACGCCGGAACGCTTGGCCGCCTCGCCGATGCGCCAGCGCGCAGATTCATGCTGTGACATGCTTGACCTTGAAGTGACTTCACCGTTTCCAATGCTCGCATGAACTCCAATCGCCTGCCAAGCCCTCAGGGCAACGAGGCCCTGAAAGCCTTCCCAGCCCATTCCACGCCCGCCTCGACTTCGCCGTCTTCCGCCTGCGGCACCGATTGCTGCGCGCCCTTCACCATCACCCAGCCCACGCCGGCCCGCAAGAAGGCCCATGGCCACTCGCATGCGCACGGCGAGGGCCACGATCACGCCCACGCCCATGACCACGACCATGACCACGGTCACGACGAGAGCGATCCCCATGCCGGCCACGACCACAGCGTGCTGCCCGGCTGGCCGCGCATCACGGCCGCGCTGATTGCAGCCGTGCTGGCCGAAGCCGCCCACTGGCTCAGCGGCTCCCAGGGCGGCGTGCCGGCCCTGCAATACGGCGGCATGGCCGCGGCCGTGCTGGCCATTGCCCTGTCGGGCCTGGGCGTCTACAAGGCCGGCATCCACGACGTGCTGCGCCTAAAGCTGGGCATCCATGCGCTGATGGCCATTGCCGTCACGGGAGCCTTCGCCATCGGCCAGTGGCCCGAGGCCGCCATGGTCATGGCCCTGTACGCCGCGGCAGAGCGCATCGAGGACCAGGCCATGGACCGCGCGCGCAATGCCATCCGCAGCCTGCTGCAGATGGCGCCCGAGACGGCCGACGTCCTGCAGCCCGACGGCAGCGTTCAGCGCGTGGCGACGCGG
>NZ_JTKZ01000394.1:0-30489 GCF_000799035.1 Delftia sp. ZNC0008 | reverse complement strand
GGTGCAGATGGCGCACCCAAATCATCATTGAACCGTAATAGGAACCGTAAAGGAACCGCCAAAGAACCATTCCCGCCTGCTGCGCAGCCGGGCCGCGACGGTGTGGACGTTGCAGAGGGCAACGGCGAGACCGCAGTGCAGGTCGCATGCCGCGCCACCTGGTCGGCCTACAGCCTGGCCTACGAGCAGCGGTATGGCGTCAAGCCGGTGCGCAACCAGGTTGTGAACGCCAACGTGAAGACGCTGGTCAAACGCCTGGGGCATGAAGAGGCTCCACTGGTCGCAGCCTGGTACGTGGCCCACGTGAACGAGGCCTTTGTGGTCAAGAACACGCACGGCGTCGGTGTGCTGGTGAACCAGGCCGAAAGCTACCGAACGCAGTGGGCTCGTGGGCAGGCGGTGACCGGCACGGCTGCACAGGCGGCGGACAAGACGAGCGCCAATTTCGACGCCATCGAGGAGGCCAAGCGGCTGCTGCGCCAGCGCGGCGGCCGGGGCAACGGGGAGGGCGGCAATGCGTGACCATCTGGATACCGACTGGCTGCTGGAGGAACTGGGCGCCACGATGGAGCTGAGCGGCCAGCAGGTCCGGCCTGCTGCGCTTCTGCTGCTGGCGGAAGACCTGACCCACATCGACAAGCCTGTGCTGCGCCTGGCCCTGGCCCGCATCCGTGCCGAGCATCGCGGACCGATCCTGACCGGCACCGTGCTGCAGTACGTGGACCACGCCATGGGCCGCATGCTGCCCGCCGAAGCCTATGGCTTGGCGTTGACCAGTGCTGACCAGCAGGCCACCGTGGTGTGGACCGACGAGATCGCCCAGGCCTGGGCCGTGGCTGCGCCGCTGCTCACTGCTGGCGACAAGTTCGGTGCACGGCAGGCATTCATCGAGGCCTACGGTCGGATCACTGGCGAGGCCCGCGCGCTGCGCCGCCGGCCCGTGGTGCAGGTGAGCCTGGGCCACGACCCCGAGGGCCGCACGCGCGCCGTGCAGGAGGCCATAGCCGCAGGCCTGCTGCTGGGCGGTCTGGAGGGCCTGACCGACGACCTGCGCGAGCAGCTTCAGCTGCCGGCACCGCGCGCGGCCCTGGCGCTGCCGGCGCCCGAGTCCGTGCCCACGGGCCCGAGGCGGGAGGTGCTGGCCCAACTGGCCACGCTGCGAGATGCCTTCGCCATGAAGGCCAAACGCCACACCCGTGCTCAGGTCGAGGCCCGTGCCGACCGCATGCGCCTGGGTCAGGCCAAGCGCCGAAGCGCCGCGGCCGTGGCCGGCTACCTGCAGGGGGGCCAGCAATGACCCTGCTGCAGCTGCTCAAGACCGGCGCCGTGCTGCGCTGCCGGCCCGGCTTCCGCTTCTACGCGGTCCAGCACGGCCGCGAAATCTCCGTCAACCAGGTCGAGGCTGAGGCAGCCGTGCGCGCCGGCCGCGTCCGCCCCGAAAGCACCGGCCCTGATGGGTTCGGCGTTTACCACTTCTCGCTCAGGAATTCCCAATGACCCGCAGGTTTGAGTTTGCCCGCGACCAGGTGCTGGCCACCATCGAGGCCGGCCCCGTGCAGTACGCGGCGCTGGCCGGCACCATGTCCGATCCAGCCCGCGCCCAACTGCGCGCGATCATCGATGAACTGACGGCGCAGCGCCTCATCCGGCTGATCCAGCTGGACCGCTTCCCGCACTACGTGACCACCGAGTGGGTGATGCCCGACGAGCTGCGCCTGCAGCTGATCGAAGGAAAGTGCCGTCGCACCGTGGATGGCTGCTTGATCTGGACGGGCTACATCGATCCGCGCCGCGGCCCCATGGTGCGGTTCGGTCCGGACGGCCCACCCACGGCGGCGCGCCGCGTGGTCTGGACGATCAAGCGCGGTCCGCTGGGCCTGCAGCAGACAGTCCGTGCGGCCTGTGATGACCCCGCATGCGTGGCCTATGAGCACATGAAGCTGGGAACGCGCGCGGACAAGTCCCGGGGGCGCAGCCTCACGCCGCTGACCAAGCTGCGCATTGCCCGCGCACAACAGGCAGCGCGCGGCAAGCTGACCATCGAGAAGGTGCGGGCCATCCGCGCGAGCGTCGAATCGGAAACTGTGCTGGCGGAGCGCTACGGCGTCTCCAAGCCCACCATCGGTCAGATCCGCAGGAACGAGACGTGGCGGGAAGAGGGCGGCATGTTCACCGCGCTGATCCCGGGGAGGGCGCGGGCATGAGCGTGATTCTTGGAATGGACCCTGGAGCCAACACGGGCGTGGCCGTTTTCGTGGACGGCCAGCTGGTGGAGCTGCTGACGATTCCGCCTCACCACATCGAGCGCACGCTGGCCGCGCGCATGCCGTCGCGCGTGGTCTTCGAGGACAGCCGGCTGCAGTCGCATACCTGGACGCGCGGCAAGACAGGCGCCGCCAGCGCCAAGATGGCGCGCAACGTGGGCCAGGTGGACGCGCGCTGTGCGGACATCACGGCGCACTGCGCAGACCTGGGCATCCCGGCCCACGGCATCAGCCCGGCAGGGAAGGGTGGCAAGCTGGATGCGCGGCGCTTCGCGGCTGTCACGGGCTGGACGGGCCCGAGCAACGAGCACAGCCGCGACGCCGCCATGGTGGCCTGGCCCTACCGCCGCGCCGCTGACCTGCGAGGAGGCCGCCATGGCTGAGATTGCCCTGCACGCCCACTGGGACGGCCCCGAGCAGGCCCGGGCCAACTTCCTGCAGCGCGTGGCGCCCTGGTGCATGCAGCAGTGGGAGGCCGGCCGCCGGCTGGAGGTGTTCGTGCGCTTGCACGAGGACGCCAAGACCGACAGGCAGCGGACCTTCTATCACGACTTCGTGCTGGCAGAGATCGCGCGCCAGGTCGTCATCGATGGCCGCCGGCACTCGAAAGCCACCTGGAAGGAGCACTTCCGCGCCGAGTACTTGGGCAGCCGTGCGGTGACGCACCATGACCCGATCAGCGGCGCCACGACCACGACGCAGGAGCGCATCAGCACGGAGAGCCTGGGCGTGCGCGAGTACGGCGACCTGATCGACCGCGTGATGGCCCACGCCATCAACGAGTTGAACGTGGAGTTCCCGGCGACCTTCGAACAATGGGAGCGCGAGCAGACCCACCCGGACACGGGCGAGGTGATTGGCGGGGTGTGCCCCTGATGCGCCGCACTGCCTTCAAGTCCGGCGGGGCAGGGTTCCGCCGGCGGGTCGCTCCTGCGTCCCATGCCGCCCATGAGCTGGCGCGCGAGCAGCGCCTGGAGGCCCGTGCTGCCCGCGCCATGGCCGAGGCCCGGCCGCGCGCTGCCACTGTGGCGCTCATCGACCAGCACCGGGTCGTGCCCGCGCCGAAGACCGTGGCCCAGCGCAACCCGCGCCTGCGTGCCTTGGCCAAGGGTCAGCAGTGCCTGCTGCTGGTACCGGGGATCTGCACGAACGACACCACCACCGTGGTCTGCTGCCACAGCAATCTGTCCATCCACGGGAAGGGCGAGCGCAGGAAGGCCGACGACCACTACAGCGCCTGGGGCTGCGCCGCGTGCCATTCCTGGCTGGACCAGGGGCCTGCGCCTGCTGCGCGCAAGGAATCCGCGTTCATGGCCGCGCACCTGCGCCAGGTCCTGGCATGGCGTGCGCTGGCCGGCGCTCCCAACACCGATGCCCGCGACCGCGCCGCTGTGCTGTGGGCGCTGGGCCTGCTGAATGCAACACCGATTTTTTTCTGATACGGGGGAGAACATGACCACGATTGCCCGATACAACGCCCTGCGCCGCGAGCTGCTGCAGGTTGAGCTCGACCTCGCTGCATCCAAGCGGGCCTATCTGGAGGATGGGACTACCGGCCCGCGTGGCGCTCGTGCTGCGCTGGAGGAGCGCCGCGCGGCGTTGCGGCTGGAGATTCACGACGTGCGCGCGCTGGTCGATGAAGCCCGCGATGCTGCCCACCAGGCGAAGAGGCACCAGTTCCTGCTCGCCCTCATTGCGAAGTGCGAGCAGCACGGGCGCCACGACCTGGTACGCGCGGCCAGCGCGGAATCGCTGCAATGGCTGGAGCAGCAGGGCCTGATGGGCGCCTACACCGCGAGGGCCTGACTTCTTGAGCTGCATGGACTGGATGGCTGGCCAGCTGGAGGGCTGGCACGAGGAGGGGGCGCGGCACAACAACCCGCGCCCTGCGGGCGTCATCCGCCCGGGCAGTGGCACCGACGTGCTGCTGCGGTTTCTACGCCAGGCCCCCGGGCGCTGGTTTTTCCATGCCGAGCTGGTCCTGGCCCTGGGCCGCAGCAAGGGGGAGATTGATTGGGCGCTGCAGTACCTGGTGCGCGAGTGCCAGGTGGAAAGCCGGCTCACGGAGCTGCCGGCGCGCAAGCCAGTGCATCGCTACAGACTGAAAGAGGGATCGACAACATGACCACGACCACGGAACGCCAGCCCCAGGCGGGCGACATCTACGCATACAGGGAGGACGGCGCCGTGCTGTTCATCCCGCCCGCGCACCAGCTGACGACTTGGCGGGGCGGCAACCCTTTTCAGGGCCAGTGCCGGCGCCCGCTGGGCCAAAGCCCCGACGCGCTGCGCAAGATCCTGAACCCCAAGGGGAAGAAGCATGCAGCTTGACGGGCGCATAGAGACGCCGCGATTGGTGCTGGTGAGCGGGCGGGGCTTGTGGTGTTGCGCGCAACCGTCCTATCTGGAGACACTGGACCGCTCCCTACCCAACTGGCACCAACTGCGTGATGCACCGCTTGGGTGTGCGCCGACTCCCAGGGGGGCCTATCGGCATTGGCGCAAGGTGGTGCAGACGCTGCAGCAGGAAGAGGAGGCGCTGTTCCGCGAGAAGATGCGGCTCATGTCGAATGCGGCGCCCAGGTATCAGGTTGATTCCCTGCCCGGATGGGATGTCGATAGGCGGGTGGCACATGGCCTGCGCGATCTGCTGCACTTGGCCGAAGACAACGTGGTGCTGATAGTCGCTGTAGTGCTGGTCCTAGTGCCCTTGGTGCGTTAAGCAGAGATGCTTTCGCCGATTCATCAGCTTTGATGTAACAATCAGAGTCTGATAAGGCTGGTATGCCAAAAGTAAACGTTGAATCTTAGATATCTACACCCATGGCTATAACAACACCTAAGTGTCCAAAGTGCAAGACCTCCGACTTTGTTGTATTGGTGAATACTGGAGAGAAGGTTGGGGCGGCCGTGGGGGGAACCGCAGCAGCCGCAGGAGGCTTTGCAGCAGCAGCTGCTGCTACAAGCGCGATACCGTCTCCCGCATCAAAAGTCGCGTCGGCAATTGTTGCTGTTGCGCCGAGGATCGCTGCAGCGCTGACCGCCGGGACAGTGGGCGTGTATGCTGGCGCAAAGTTTGGTGAAGGGGTGGATAAGTCTCGAAAGCTGTTCAAGTGCAACAACTGCGAGCGTTTCATTCCCGGATGACTTCAATCCAGGTGCCGACGCGCTAGCTTTGACCAGCACTTTTATGTAATTGCCCCGGGCCTCCCAGCGCGGGGCTTTTTCTTTGGCAGAGTTGTTGCTGACGTGCCAAGCCTGCCAGCTTCGGCAGCATGAAGAAGCAACCTGCCCGCAAGACCGCGAAGACCACCAAGGCCAAGGATGGTGCGGCACCGAAGAAACAGCACATCACCACGGAGGACCGGCACAGGGCCTTTGCGCGGGAGTATGTGGCCCTGGCCTTCAACGCAACGCAGGCGGCCATCGCGGCAGGCTACAGCGCTGCTACGGCGGCATCGCAGGGGGCGCGCCTGTTGAGAGATGCCAAGGTGCAGGCGTATGTGAAGGAGTTCAGCCAGGCTGCGGTGGAGCGTGCCGAGGTGAAGGCCGAGGACGTGGTGCGGCGGCTCAACGACATGCTGATGGCCGATCCGCGCGACCTGGTTGAGGTCTACGTCTCCGCCTGCAGGCACTGCCACGGTGTGGCTCATGAGTACCAGTACACGCTGGCGGAATACAACGCAAAGCGCGAGAAGTGGCTGGACGCCGGCAAGGCGCCCCAGGACTTCCCCGAGCTGGGCGGTGTGGGCTACGACGCGAACAAGCCGCCAGTGCCGGAGTGCCCGGAGTGCTTCGGTGCTGGCCGACCGCGGGCCATCCTCAAGGACACGCGCACCATGCCACGCGGCGCCCTTGCCCTGTTCGCAGGCGCCAAGGAGGGCAAATACGGGCTGGAGATCAACGTGCACAGCCAGCTGGACGTGGCCGAGAAGCTGATGCGCTACCACGGGCTCTACAAGCGCGACAACGAGCAGCAGGGCGGCGGGGGCGGGGTGGGCCACTTCGAGGTGCATTTCGTGGATGCGCCGCCTCGTGAGAACGATCCGCGCGATGGGGAGGCCGCATGAAGCTGCCACCGACAAACCCCCGTCCGTCCATCCTCGCGCTGTCCCTGGATGCGGCCTTGGCTGGCGAGGACCTGGAGCCCGACTTTGCCGAGGACTACGAGGTAGACCGCGCGCGCGTCCGGGTGGAGTTCCCCGCCAAGCTGCGCGGCCTGTGGCAGCCCAAGCGCTTCAAGGTCATGTACGGCGGGCGCGGCGGGGCCAAGTCCTGGTCCGTGGCCATGGCCCTGCTGGTGATGGGCAGCAACCGCCCCCTGCGTATCCTGTGCGCGCGCGAGATCCAGAAGTCCATGCGGGACTCGGTGCACCGCCTGCTGTCCGACCAGATCGCGGCCTTGGGCTTGGGCGGCTTCTACGAGGTGCTGGACACGGAGATTCGCGGGGCCAACGGCACGCTGATCCTGTTTGCGGGTCTGCAGAGCCACACGGTGGACTCGATCAAGTCCTATGAAGCCATCGACATCGTGTGGGTGGAAGAAGCCCAGAGCGTCAGCGCGCGGTCCTGGGAGGTGCTGGTGCCGACCATCCGCCGGCCTGGCTCGGAAATCTGGCTCACGCTCAACCCGGACCTGGCCACGGACGCCACCTATGCCCGGTTCATCGAGGCCGCCGACAGCGACACCTGGCTGTGCGAGATCAACTGGCGGGACAACCCATGGTTCCCCGAGGTGCTGGAGAAGGAGCGCCGCCGGCACTTCAAGCGCGACCCGGACACCTACTGGAACATCTGGGAGGGCCGCCCCAAGCGCACGCTGGCCGGCGCGATCTACGCCAAGGAGGTGGAGCGCCTGTACAACGACGAGCGCGTGTGCCTGGTGCCCTACAACCCCAAGCTGCCCGTGCACACGGTCTGGGACCTGGGCTGGGCCGACAACATGGCCATCGCCTTCGTGCAGCGCACGGCCATGGATTTCCGCGTCATCAACTTCATGCAGGACAACCAGAAGACGCTGGAGTGGTACGTGGAGCAGATGGAGAAGCTGCCCTACCGCTGGGGCACGGACTTCCTGCCGCACGATGGCGCCCACGGCGACTTCAAGACCGGGCAGACGGCCCAGCAGATCCTGGAGGACATGAGCCGAGAGGTGGTGGTGCTGGAGCGCGCGGGCCTGGAGTCGGGCATTCGCCTGGCGCGCGGAATTTTCTCCTCGGCCTACATCGACGCGAAGCGCTGCGCCAAGCTGCTGGACTGCCTGAGCCGGTACAAGCGCCAGATCGACCCGCGCACGGGCGAGCCTGGGCCGCCGCTGCACGATGACGCCAGCCACGGCGCGGACGTGTGGCGCTACATCAACATGGCCCTGCCACTGATGGACAACGACACAGCAGGCGCGAAGCCAAGGCGAGCGCGCGGAGGCGGCATGGCGCGCTGATCCCGTACCAAGCCTGCCACTTTCGCGGGCATGCCTGCATGTATCGACCTGCGCAAAGCGCACCTTCACCGCCAGCATGGGGACTTGCTGGCCGTCTACACCTGGATCAACGCCGAGCGCGCGCTGGTCCTGATCCCCGCCTACCGCTCGAAATCACCCTGGTACGTGGTGATGGAGAGCGCGGCCTATCTCTACGATGACCCGGCCTACCTGGCCCGCGCTTGCGTCAAGGCCTGCGAGGTGCTGGGCATCGAGCCCAACCGGCCGAACTGGGTGCGCGTGGCCACCATCGTCAACGAGGGCCTGCCCGACCTGGTGGGCATGCCCAGCGAGCCCACATGGCAGCGCGCGGGCCAGGAGTTCGGTACCCTGGTGGTCAAGTCCAACGGCCAGGAAATCGCGGCCGAGGCTCTGACCATCCCTGACGCGGGGGCGGAATATGTCCCAGCCTGAGGCCCGCTTCAACCGCCGCGCGGGCGTGGGCGAGCGCATCCTGAACGATGTGCCGCTGGAGTTTGACCTGGACGGGGAGGAGGACAGGCCCGCCCACCCTCTGGACCAGGCAGAGGCTCGCAAGACCCTGCGCAAGCTCCTGAGCTGGTACTACCGCGAGCGCGAGATCCAGGCCGAGAACCGCCTGCAGATGTCCATCGACGCCGACTACTACGACGGCGACCAGTGGGACCCTGCCGACGCGGCCGTGCTGGAGGAGCGCGGCCAGGTGCCTCTGGTGTTCAACGAGGTGGCCGTGATGTGCGACTGGCTCATTGGCACGGAGCGGCGTGCGCGCGTGGACTGGAGCGTGCTGCCGCGTGCCGAGGACGACGTGCAGCTGGCCGACGTGAAGACCAAGGTGCTCAAGTACGTCAGCGACGTGAACCGCACCACCTTCAACCGCTCGCGCGCCTTTGAGGACACCGTGAAGGTGGGCGTGGGCTGGGTGGACTCTGGCGTGCGCAACGACCCCACCAAGGACATCATCTATGACAAGTACGAGGACTGGCGCAATGTGCTCTGGGACTCGATGGCCATGGAGCCGGACCTGAGCGATGCGCGCTACCTGTTCCGCACGCGCTGGGTGGACGAGGACGTGGCCATCACCATGTACCCACAGCGCCGCGACGTGCTGGAGCGGGCCGTGCTGCGCGAGGAGGAATTCAGCGCCCAGCAGTGGGCCGAGGATGAGTTCTTCTTCCAGGGCCACACCAGCGAGCGCCACGTCAGCGGCACCAGCGGCAGCTACCTGGCCGGCGGGCGCGGCAACATCGACAGCGAGGCGCGGCGCCGCGTGCGCCTGATCGAGTGCCAGTTCCGCATGCCGGCGCCCGTCCAGGTGGTGACCAGCGGCCCCTTCAAGGGCTCGTTCGTGGAGCCCTGGGACCATGCGCTGCGCGCCGTGGTGGGTGCGCACGGCGGCTCCATCGTGGAGCGTGTTGCCATGCGCATGCACGTCGCGGTCTTCACCGAGGGCCATCTGCTGGCCCTGGGCCCAACGCCCATGCGCCACAACAGTTTTAGCCTGACGCCCATCTGGTGCTACCGGCGCGGCCGCGACCGCATGCCCTACGGGGTAGTGCGCCGCGTGCGCGATCTGCAGATGGACCTGAACAAGCGGGCCAGCAAGGCGCTGTTCCTGCTGTCCACGAACCAAATTTTCGCGGAGAAGGGCGCCTTCGATGACATCAACGAGGCGCGCGAGGAGGTCAACCAGCCGGACGGCGTGGTGATCTACAAGGCCGGCAAGAAGTTCGAGGTCCACCGTGACAGCGAGATGGCCGCCGGCCAGGTGCAGATGATGACGCTGGATGGCCAGGCTATCCAGAAGTCTGCGGGCATCAGCGACGAGAACCTGGGCCGGCGCACCAATGCCGTCAGTGGCCGCGCGATCGAGGCCCGCCAGCTGCAGGGCTCGGTCGTGACCACGCAGCCCTTCGACAACCTGCGCTTCGCCGTGCAGATCCAGGGCGAGAAGCTGCTGAGCCTGGTGGAGCAGTGGTACACGGAGGAGAAGGTGATCCGCCTCACGGGCCACAAGGGCCGGCTGGACTGGGTGAAGGTCAACCAGCCCGAGGTCCAGCCAGACGGGAGCGTGCGCTACCTGAACGACATCACGGCCAGCATGGCCGACTTCGTGGTGTCCGAGCAGGACTATTCGGGCACGCTGCGCCAGGTCATGTTCGAGAGCCTGAACCAGCTGGCGGGCCGGCTGCCGCCCGAGGTTGCCATCCGCATCATGACGCTGGCAATGGAGTACTCGGACCTGCCGAACAACGACCTGGTGGCCGACGAGCTGCGCAAGCTGACCGGCGAGCGCGACCCCAACAAGCCCCTCACGCCCGAGGAGCAGCAGCAGGTCCAGCAGCAGATGCAGGCCCAGGCCGAGGCTCTGCAGATGCAGCAGGAGAGCGCGCGCCAGGCGCTGGCCGAGCAGCAGGCCAAGGTTCGGGAAATCAACGCCCGGGCCGAGAAGCTGGAAGCCGAGGCCGAGGAGAAGCGCGCCGCCGGCGGCAACCAGGCGCTGGCCCAGCAGATGGAAGGCGTGGCCGCCACCGTGCGCCGCGACGCGGACATGGAGCTGGACGAGCTGCGCCGCAAGCTGGCCAAGGCCCAGGCCGACCTGGCAAACAAGACGCTGCAGATCAAGGGCGACCAGGACGTGCGCCTGCAGGTTGCGCGCATCGAGGCCGACTCGCGCGAGCGCGTGGCCCAGATCCAGGCCGCCAGCCGCGAACGGCTCGACGCCATGGGCGCCCAGCTGGACCGCTTCCCCACCACAACCACCGACAGCCAGCCGGCCGCCGAACAATGAACATCGACACCCTCAAGGAAGTGCTCGGCCTGGCCAACGGCCTGACCGCCGAGCACAAGAACGACCTGATCCTGGCCGGCGTGAAGTCCGCGCCCGCCGTGGGTGCCAGCGCGGGCGCCGTTGCCACCCAGCAGACGGAAGCCACGTTCCTGGGCCTCACGGGCAATGCTTGGGTGATCGTCGCCACCCTGATCCTGATCGCTTTGCAGGTCGCGCATCTCGCCTGGAAGTGGCGCCGCGACTACCGCATGGACCAGGAGCACCAGGCAGACCGCGCGCGCATCGTGCGCATGGCTGCCTCCAGCGAGCGAGGTGAGCCATGACGAGCCGTGTGCCTGCCGCCAGCCTGGGCATTGGCGCCGCCATCCTGGCCTCCTGGATCGCGGCCGAAGGGTTCAGCACCGCACCCATCATCCCGGTGCGCGGCGATGTGCCCACCATCGGCCACGGCGCCACGCGCTACGAGGACGGCACGCGCGTGACCATGGCTGACCCGCCGATCACGCGGGAGAGGGCGCGCGAACTGGCCGCGAACCTGCTGGACCAGGAATATGGTGCCTGCGTGCGGGCCTCGCTGGGCGACACGCTGGTGCATCCGGTCGAGTTCGCCCAGGCCGTGGACTTCGCGGGCCAGTATGGATGCGGCGTCTGGCGCGGTTCCTCGATGCTGGTGCGCACTCGGGCCGGCGACTATGCCGGCGCCTGCCAGTCCTACCTGGCCTATCGCTACATGACCAGCAGCCAGGCCTTGCAGGGCTACAGCGCCTACCAGTGGGACGCGGCCGGCCGGGCCACGCGGTGGCGCTTCGACTGCTCGGCGCCCGGCAACAAGGTTTGCCGCGGCGTCTGGACCCGTCAGCAGGCGCGGTACGCCGCATGCATGGAGGCTCAGCAATGAGCGTTCGCGTCATCACCCATGTGGCCGCCGCAGGCCTCGCCGCGTTTCTGGCCTGGAGCTACCAGAGCGCGCGGCTGGGCGCCGAGCTGGCCGATGTCCGGCTGGAAGCCGCCACCCAGCAACTGGCCACCAGCACCGCCCAGCGCACAGCCGACGCCCGCGTGCGCAGGGCAGAGCAGTCCATCAACACCAACTACCAGGAGGCGCTCAATGCAGCCCGGACCCGTGAGGCGCTGCTGCGCCGTGATCTTGACCAGCTGCGCACTGTCTCTGACGGCCTGCGCGAGCAATCCGCAGATGCCGCCCGCCGACTTGCCAGTGCTCCCCCCGCCGCCGTCCTTGAGTACGCCACTGCCCTCATTGCCGTATACGACGACTGCCGCGCAGCGTATGGGGACATGGCAGCAAAAGCTACAGGGCACGCAACTGATGTCCAGACCTTCGACGCCGCCTGGCCAATGATATTCACACTGCGTTCACCTAGTGCAGAAAAGTTGAATTAAATAAATGTTTGGCGATCTTTCCAGCCATTCCAATTTATGTGTCCATCGTCGAAGCCTGTGGCTTTTAATACTGTTAGATTCGATAGTTGAACGAGGGCTGACAGAAATTCTGTTGCTTTAAATGTTTTGTACGACGAATTATAATTTACGGTGGGGTTAAATTCTCCGTTGTGAAATATTGAATTCCTAATGTGGGAGTATGTGGAAATCGAGCTTTGATCATCCATGAGATTTAGCTCTTCTACATTGAGCCTATAAGCTGAAAGTTGTCTTGCTATTACATTCGCAGCGCTGCTTCTTGTGTCTTTGAGAACTGCGCGGGCGTGTGACTCTAATGCAGAAAAATGTAGGAAGTAAAAAAGCTCCACCATTATGGTGCGCAATCTCAGTGTCTCGACATTTCTAAATAAGAGAGTGTCGTATCTTGTGTTGTTGCAGTGCTTTTCGTCGTTAAGAAGGGAAAGGCATTTGATAATTAGTTCTGACCTGCCATCATTGGAATAGTAATCTTGTAAAACAGTGAATTTTCCCGGTGTTCCAGTTCTGGGGATTGAAATTTTATTTGCGATGTTCTTGTGTTTTTCATCCTTGGCACACAAGTGAGGGCCGGAAATTAATACTTCCCTTTGCTCTATAAAGGTTAAGATTGCTTGTAGCTGAAATATAAGTCTTGCATTCGCGAGATCCCCATGTACGAGTGCTGTGAGGTGGTAGGATTCTTCATCCGCTGCCGATATATGGGATGTCTGGACGCTTTCGGAAATTGGTTCAATTTTAAAACCCGGTCCATTAATCTCTTTGGTTATTTCATAACCGTAAATACCATAGACTTTGCTCATTTCTGTCCTTTTCAATTCTTGCTTGATCTTATTGGAAAAAATTTTTGCCAGCTAGATTTGTTGCCAGTGCTCGTACCAAGCCTGCCACCCTGCCGTGATCGAAACCACCACAGGTCACGCGCATGCATCAGTCCCTTTCCCTCCGTAGCCAGCTGGCCCTTGCCATGATTTCGGGCGCCGGTGCCGCCATCGCCGACTCTCCCAAGCGTGCGGAAGAAATCGCCAAGGGCATCCAGCGTGCTCTCGACGTGCTGTCCCTCACTCTCGGCGATACCGCGCCCTCGCCCTGCAGCACCCCTACCTCGCCAACAGCTGGCTGCGCCTGTGCGTCCGGCCGCTGTGCCCATGACTCCAGCTGTGCCGTGCACAACGAACCCGCGTTGCCAGCTGGCCCGTGTGACTGCCCAGGCAGTGGCCGATACACGTTCACGGTGGACGGCGCGGGTGTCGGCCTGGCCGGTGCCTACATGAAGGACGGGGTTCTGCGCTTGCGGCTCAACCCTGTATTCGACGTAGCGGGCAGTCTGGGTCTCGGTCGAAATCACGTTCGTGCGCAGGCCAAGTCTTCCTTGGAGGCGGCTGCTGAAAAGTACCAGCAGGCATGTGACTTGGTGCGCGACCTGCAATCCAAGTCCAGCGAAACCAACCATGTGATGGCCAAGCTGCAGTCTGAGCTGCGCAGGGCTCATGAGGCCAAGGAAGAAGCCACAGAGGCGCTGCACGCAGCCGCTGCTGCCGGTGAATCCATCCCCGGTGGTGCCCGCATTGCCGCGCAGTGCGGCATCACAGCCTCTGTCATGCAGTCCATGCAGTCCGTGCGTGGCCAGTCCAACCAGTAATTTCGGAGTACCCAAAAATGAGCAATTCCAACGACGACGACCGCCTGCGCCTCCTGTCCGATGCCGAGCGCGCGGCCATGGACGAACTGGAAGAGTACGACCCCGAGGCCGAGAACGCGGCAGCGCTCGCGGCCCTGGGGCGTGATGCACTCAAACCCGACGAGGATGAGGGCGACGACGATGATGCCGGTTCGCCCAAGGACAAGCCCACACCCAGCACGCCCGCAGATCCCACGGACCCCACTGCTGCTCCCGCCGCCGCAGCGCCTGCAACTGCTCCTGCTGGTGCTCCCGCAGAACCTACCGACGCCACACAGCCGACCGACACGCCAGCGCCCCAGAGCGCGCAGCAGCCCACGGGCTACCGTGCGGATCTGCCTGCCGACTACGACGCCCAGGTGAAGGCCAACAAGGACGCCGTGGCCGCGGCGCGGGCCAAGTTCAACGAGGGCGAGCTGGAGCAGACCGAGCTGGACGCGGAGCTGGACCGCCTGCAGGACGAGCGCGACCGGCTGCGCGACCTGAAGACGCGGGCCACTGTGTCGGCCGAGATGCAGGAGCAGTCGGCGCAGCAGGCCTGGAACAGCGCCATCAACAGCTTCCTGGACGAGGCGGCCAAGAACCCCGCGCTGGGCATCGTGGACTACCACCAGGACAAGGCCAAGCAGGCCGACCTGGACGCCTTCGTGCGTGCGCTGGGCGCGGCGCCGGGCAACGAGGACAAGCCCATGCGCTGGTTCCTCGAGGAGGGCCACCGCCGCGTGGTCGCCCTGCACGGCATCGCCACCACCAAGAAGCCGGTGGACGTGCAGCGCAAGCCCGACGCCTCAGGCGTGGTCACCAACCTGGCCGACGTGCCCGGCGGCGCGGGCGATGCCGATCCCGTCAGCGACGAGTTCGCCGAGCTGGACAAGCTCACGGGCCTGGACTACGAGCGCGCGCTGGGCCGCCTGTCCGAGGACAAGCGCGCGCAGTACCTGCGTGCGATGTGAAGGGGCCCATGCCAGAGCAAACCGCATCGACGCCCGACGTGCGCCGCATCTTCATGGAGCTGCGCACGGGCGATGTGCTGGAAGTGGGCGGCGTGCGCATCCAGCTGGAGTACAAGAAGGGGCAGGCTGCGCGCATGGTGATCGCGGCGGCCCCGGATACCTGCGTCAGGAAGATCGCGGCCTCGCGGCCCGTACCAAGCCTGCCATCTTGACGGTTCAACCATTCATCAATCGGGGCGCTGGAGTGCTCGCTACCACACAGGAGCACTCCTATGGGCAAAACAGTGGTGGGCGTGAACAGCCCCCGCGCGGTCAAGCGCTTTTCCGGCGACCTGGCTCTCGATGTCTCTCAAGCCTCGTACTTCGGCAAGCGCTTCGCGGCCGTGGGCCAGGGCGCCAAGACGCCAATCCAACTGCTGACGGATCTGGAATCCGAAGCCGGTGACCTGGTCAGCTATGACCTGCTGGCCGAACTGCGCATGGCGCCCGTCGAGGGCGACGATGTGCTGGAAGGCAAGGAAGAGGGCCAGCGCTTCTACACCGACGAGCTGTACATCGACCAGGCGCGCGGCGGCGTCAACACGGGCGGGCGCATGTCGCGCAAGCGCACGCTGCACGACCTGCGCATGCGCGCCAAGCAGCAGCAGGCCAGCTGGTGGGGCCGCTTCCAGGACGAGCTGACCTTCACCTACCTGTCGGGCTCGCGCGGCGTCAATGCCAACTTCATCTTGCCGCTGGGCTACCAGGGCCGCGCCAAGAACCCGCTGACGGCGCCCACGCCCAACCAGCACCTGTTCGGCGGCGATGCCACGGCGGTGGCCAACCTGGATGCCACCGACAAGATGTCGCTGGCCGTGGTGGACCGCGCGCGCGTGCGTGCCGACAGCCAGGGCGGCGGCGCCACCAACATCCCCGTCATGCAGCCCTGCGTGATCGATGGCGAGGAGGTCTTCGTCATGGTCATGCACACCTTCCAGGAAGACGACCTGCGCAAGGAAACCGGCACGGGCGGCTGGCTGGAACTGCAAAAGGCGGCGGCCGCTGCTGTGGGCTTCAAGTCGCCGCTGTTCAAGAGCGCGCTGGGCATGTACCGCAACGTGGTGCTGCACTCGCACCGCAACGTGATCCGCCACAACACCCACGGCGCCACGGGCGACCTGGAGACGGCGCGCGCGCTGTTCATGGGCGCGCAGGCCGGCGTGATGGCCTTCGGCTCGCCGGGCACGGGCATGCGCTACGGCTGGCACGAGGAAACCCGCGACAACGGCAACCAGGTCGTGATCACCACGTCGTCCATCTTCGGCGTCAAGAAGTCGGTCTTCGAGATCGAGGGCGAGAAGCAGGACCACGGCGTCTACGGCATCGACACGGCCGCTGCGTCGCGCTGATCCCCACCGAACGAAAGGAGTCATTCATGGCTTTCAAGCAACTCAGTGCCGTGGCCGCAGGCCATCAGGCCCCCATCACCCCCGGCGGTTCCGAGCTGGTGCGCTCGCGCTTCGGCCAGCCCCTGGCCGTGGCAGACCACGCAGTCGGCGCCCGTGGCGTCATCGGCATCCTGCCCGCCGGCACGCTGCCCGTGTCCCTGTTCATCCGCGTGCCTGCCGCCTTGGGCGCGGGTTTCAAGGCCTCCATCGGCCTGGCGGATGCGACCGGCGACATCAGCGCTGCGGCCGACGACGGCGGCGGCGCCTGGGTGACGGACAACGACGCGGGCGCGGCCGGCGGCTATGTGCACCTGGTGCCCGCAGCCTTTGCCAAGCTGGTGCCCAAGGACGAAGACCGCCGCATCGTCCTCAAGGTCACAGGCGCGGGCACGGCCGCAGGCCTCTTCGCCCTGGACCTGATCTACACGAACGCCTGACAGCGTGTGCGCGCCCCGCAAGGGGCTTTCCCCCGGTGGCATCGGCTGCCGGGGCTTTTTGAACCCCGGAGAACCAAACCATGAAGCTGTTCACTTCGCTGCCCGCACGCAAGGACGGAACCCTGATCGTGCGCCTCAAGGGCGCCACATATGTTTTCGAGGGCAAGCCTCTGACTTGCGAGGTCGAGAACGAGGCCCATGCCGAGCACCTGCGCGCCGGCAACTTCCAGACCGAGGAGGAGTTCGACGCCGAGCAGAAATTCCAGCGCCTGGCCGCCGAGCGCGAAGCCCGCCGCGCGGCCCTGGACGGCAAGGCGCCTTCCTCGCGCAACACCTTCACGCCGGGCGTGGGCTCGCGCGATGAAGATGAAGACCTGGACGGCGGCACCGGCATGCCCCAGGAATCCGACTCGGCCCCCACCGGCCGCGTGCGCAAGGCCTCGCGCGCTTCCAACGTGACCGGCTGATCGCACCATGGCCAGCTGGGAGAACTGGATGCCTGAGCTGGTACTGGCTGCCCCCAAGGCGCCGGTACCGCTCATTCACCTGGCGTTGAACCGCGCCGCGCGCACCTTTCTCAAGGCAACGCGCGCTTGGCAGGAATGGCTGGAGCCCACGGACGTGACTGGCGAGGCCTTCGCCGAATACACCTTCGAGCTGCCCCAGGGCGCAGAGCTGCTGCGCCTGGAGCGCGCCACGCTGGACGGCCGTCCGCTGGAAGTCGCCCAGAGCCGCGACCTGCCGGCCGACCCATGGCAGCACGAGTTGCGCGGCCGGGCCTACTTGGTCACGACCAACCTGCGCGAGTTCACGGTGCGCACCAGCAGTGCCGGCCGCCTGCAGGTCTACGCCTCGCTGATGCCGTCCCTGCGCGGCAACAGCGTGCCCGACGAGGTGGCCTCGCTCTACCATGAGGCGATCCGCGAGGGCGCCAAGGCCGAGCTGCTGGCCACCGAGGGCACGGACTACTACAAGCCCGACCAGGCCGGCGTGGCCCTGGCGTTCTTCCAGCGCGCCATGGATGACGCCACGGCCGACGTGTGGCGCTCCAACACCAGCCGCGGCTCGCGGGGGAGGGCGTCATGGCTCTGACGGTGGCCCAGTTGCTGGACGATGCAGCGCGCGACCTGCAGGACAAGGGGCACATCCGCTGGACGCGCCAGGACCTGCTGGACTGGTTCAACGCCGCGCAGCGTGCCTTTGCCGAGCAGCGGCCCGACCAGATGGCCCAGCCGCGCGACCTGGTGCTGGCCGCCGGCTGGCGGCAGGAGCTGCCGGCCGACGTGCTCACGTTGATCGACATCACGAACAACGCCAACGCCACGCAGCGGCGCATCACCAAGACCGACCTGTGGGTGCTGGACGCCGTGGCCGGCGCCTGGCGCTCTGGCTCCCCCGGCCGCGAGGTGCAGCACTACATGCACGACCTGGGCACGCCCCAGGAATTCCTGGTCTATCCGCCCGTGGCCGCTGGCACCAAGGTGCGCGCCATGGTGGGTGTCGCGGCTGTGGACCTGGCCGACGAGAGCGGAACGCCCAGCGTGCCCGAGCGCTGGATGGACGCCCTGCGGCACTTCGTGTTGTTCCGTGCCTGGTCCATCGACGCCGAGTTCGGCGGCAACGCCACCATCGCGGCGGCGCACCGTGCCCTCTACAACGAGGCGCTGGGCATTCAGGCCCAGGCAGCAGCAACGACGGCCGTGGCGCAGAAGTAAGCGCAAGAAATCCCCGGTGGTGACCAAGCCTGCCTATACTGCGGGCAATTTCCACTGGGGCGCTGGAGTGCTCGGAACCATAGGAGCCGATATGGCTGGTTTCTCGACCTCCCTCGCCAACGCGATCATCAGCGCCACGCTGCGCAAGCAGGCCTTCCCGGCCATCCGCAACACCTTCTTCGCCCTGTTCACGGCCGACCCCACCGACGCTTTCACCGCCGGCACCGAGGTGGCTGCACCGTGGTACCAGCGCGTGCCCACGGGCGCCTTTGCCGCGCCCAACAACGGCGCCACCTACAACGCCGTGCGCGCAGAGTTTCCGCCCGTCACGGGCGCCCAGGTCACGGTCACGCACATCGGGATCATGGAAGGTGACTCGGCCACCGATGGCACGGCCACGCTCATGTATTCCGAGCCGCTGCCCACGCCGCGCACGCTGCAGATCAATGACGTGTTCCTGGTGGACAGCCAGGCCCTGACAGGCGACTTCACGCTGCAGCTGCTGTAAGCCATGAACCGGGGAGCACTCAATGGCTTCGCGCTGAACGGGCGGGCATCCGACCCGGTGGTGCGTATCCGCGTGGACGCCAAGGGCTATGCCCGCGTGCGTGCCGGCGGGCGAGTGCTCGCCTATGGCGTGGTGCATTCGGCTCCGGCTGCTGCTCTGACCGGTCCGCTGGGCCGCGTGCACGCCAAGCTCTCGGCCGATTCCGTGGCGCGCGCAGCTGTCGAGGGCGTGCTGGGCCGAGTCCATGTGCGCAGCCTGCTGGCAGCCACGGGCCGCGCCATCATCAAGGTCACTCTGCCGCCCGTGCGCGGGCGTGTGGCAGTGCAGGCACGGGCCAGCGCCACGGTCACGGCCCATGTGCAAGCCCGCAATGCCGTGGCCGCGTCCGCACGGGCCAGCTTCAAGCCCCAGGCGCGCCTGCTGCGCCGTGGCCCTGTGCAATCAACGCCCACGGCCCGTGGCACAGCCGATGGCCGCATCTACGTGCGCCGCTGGCTGCGTTCGCCCGTGGACGGTAAGGGCCAGGCCTTTGTCATCACGCAGGGGCGGGTCGAGGCGCGTCTGGCCGCGCTGGTCCAGGCCAAGGCTGCCATCACGGCCCGTGGGCAGCGCCTGGTGCGCGCGCCACTGCAGGCCCAGGGCGTGGCCTTCATCGAGATTGATCCCGACGTGCACAAGCGCCTGCCCTTCGATGAGCAGGCGCCCGAATCCCGCACCTTCCTCGTGCCTGCAGGAATGACCACCTTCTACGTTACCGACCAAGGGCAGAGCATGTTCCGTGCATCCCCCATGCAGCCTGCAGACACGCAGGACTACGACATCGAGTTCGCCGACTGGTTTCCGCCAGGCGACGAGATTGTTTCCGTGCAGCTCAAGGTCCAGCCGACCATGCCCATGCCGCCGTCCTTTGCCTTCGTGGGCCAGCGCGTGAAGGTCTGGATCTACGCGGGCGGCCTGAGCGGCCAGAAGTACCAGATCAGCGTGGCCGCCACGACCAACGACGGCCGCACGAAAGAGGTGGAGCTGATCGTGCCCATCAAGGAAAAATAGAAATGCCGCAGCTGTATCTCAACAACTTTCAGACCCAGTTCATCGCCGACGTGCGCGCGGCGCCGCAGACAGGCGCCCCGGCCAGCGAGCTCGACTACGGCGTGCTGCGCGTCTCCGATGGCGCGGCCGGCACGCTGCTGAATCCTCCCGCCGGCGGCTGGTACGTGCTGACAGCCTACAAGCGCAACGGATCGCTCGAAACCGATTACGAGATCCTGCGCGTTACCGCCGTGGATAACTCGGTGATCGGCGAATGCCGGCTCACGGTGCTGCGCGGGCAGGAGGGCACGGCGCCCCGGGCCTACAACTCGGGCGACCTGCTGGAGATGCGCATGACGGCCGGGGGTATGCGCGAGGTGGTGCAGACCACGGATGAGCGCATGTCGAATCCTCGGACACCGACCGGTGCGGCGGGTGGCGTGCTGGCTGGCCAGTACCCGAACCCCACGTTTGCCCAGCCCATGGCCACGGCGGCGGATCTGCAGGGCAAGGTGGACAAGGTGCTCGGCAAAGGCCTGAGCGCCAATGACTTCACAGACGAGGCGGCGGCAAAGCTCGGCGGTGTGGCGGCGGGTGCCACCAAGAACGCGACCGACGCGCAACTGCGCGACCGCAGCACACACACGGGCACACAGGCCATTGAAACCGTGAGCGGACTGCAGGCAGCGCTGGACGCTGCCAAGCAGTTCGCCAACCTCACTGGCAAGCCCACCACGACCACGGGCTACGGCATCACTGATGCGCTGACCTCGAAGCCAGTCTTGCTTCCTGCCGGCACAGACTTGAATCTTCTGCCTGATGAGAACCGGATCTATGACGGGTTCAATTTCAAGAACAGCCCGTGGGGTCCGGATATGTGGTGCTATGTGGAAACGAGGACACATACATCGCCTAACTACCAGTATCAAATTACCCGGCTACTGACGGAAGAAAGTCCGGTGATGGAGCGACGGAAAATGGGCGTCCTGGGATTCGGGCCATGGCGACTGCAGAGCGCTTTTGGGGTGCAACCCATTTCCAGTGGAGGAACTGGTGCCGCCACAGCAGCAGCGGCTAGGCAAAGTCTGTCTGTCAGGCAGTACGCTTATACAGGACTAACTTTCTATGTCCGTTCAGATGGCAGTGATGCGAACAGTGGCTTGACGGATAGTCCAGGAGGCGCGTTCAGAACCATTGCACAAGCAGTGTATGCCGCCAATCTGTATGACAGGGCCAATGTTTCTACCGTAGTCAAGATTGGTCCAGGTAATTTTTCTGGAGTCTATGTTGGTGCATCCTCTGCCTTTGGTGGAAATTTTATTTTTGAGGGCTCCGGGCAAGGTGTCACGAACGTCGAGGCAGTAACAGGCACCTCTGCATTTTCGATTGCAGCTTGCCGAGTGACTATTAAGAATCTTTCATTGGTTACTGCACAAGGAAATATTAATACATATTTGATATTGGCAGATCACAATTGTTTGTTGGATATATACGACATCACCTTTGGTGGCAATGGAGTGGCTTCATATGTCCTAATGTACTCTGCCAATGGCGCTAATATTCTTGTTGGAAACATCACGATTAGCGGATCTTTCAGTTATGCCTTGAATCCTACATATGCAGGAAGAATATATGTCTCTGGTCAGAGAACTACATTTTTAAATGCCTCCTGCAGTGGCTATTTTATTAATGCTACTTCTAATTCGGTGGTGGCTTGGGCAAATACGACTGTTACCGGGTCTCTCGGTGGGGCTGGAGCAAAGTACTTTGCCGGAGGTAATTCAACGATCAACACGGGCGGTGCGGGCGCAAACGCAGTACCTGGAGTGAACGCTGGAACTTTGACAACGGGCGGCCAAATCTCATGAAAACACCGATCTACCAACTCTCCCACGACAAGCTGGTGTTTCGCAAAAATGCGGATGGCACCACGTCCACCATCGCCATTACCGACACGCCCGAGTTTCCGAACCGTAATCCCGACTATCTGGCCTATCTGGCTTGGTGCTCGGCGGGCAACGTGCCAGCGCCTGCGGACCCGCTGCCGGTTCCCGTGCCCCAGGCCATCAGCCGTGCCCAGGGCAAGGCGGCTCTGATCCAGGCCGGCATGTGGCCGCAGGTGCTGGCCTTCGTGGCCGGCATCGAAGATCCCAACGAGCAACTGCTGGCCCAGGTCGCTTTGAACGACACCGTGACCTGGGAGCGCAGCAGCCCGTTCCTCGCGCGTGTCGCCGTTGCGCTGGGCCTGAGCGAGCAGCAGCTCGATGAGCTGTTCATCGCGGCGGCGGCCGTGGTGCTGTAGCGGCCTGTCCGCACTGGTGCCAAGCCTGCCACGGTAGCAGGCCATGACTACCTACAAGCTGTCCGCATTCCCGGGCGAGGCGCCCAGCGTGTCCGATCGCGCGCTGGGCGCGAACTTCGCCCGGGAACACTTCAACCTCTTTCTGCCCAGCTCCGAGTTCTGGCCGCTGGCCACGGACCGGCGCCACTCGGCATGCCTGGCCGGCACCCGCACGCTGCACCGCTTCGCGCGAGATGCCAGCGGCGCCGTGCAGCAGAACCCGGCCGCGCCCATCCGCTCCTGGGTGCAGGAGCTGTCCTTGGTCAAGGGCCAGATCAACGATGAGGCCACCGAGCGCACCTACCAGACCACCAACGACGGCAGCGCGGCGCCGCGTGCGCTGGACGTGCGCGGCAACGACCGGCTGTTGGGCGTGGTGCGCCCGGTCAAGCCCACGGTCACGCTGCAGGTGGTGGATGAGTTCACGACCGAGGAGGCCAAGACCTGGCTGTATGGCGACTTCGCCGAGCTGGTGCGGGCGGACCTGCTGGCCACGGTGATCCAGCACGAGGGCCACCAGGAGGCGATCCGCTGGGATGCCAATGGCAAGGCTTATGCCGGCGCCACATCCAACTACGGGCTGTCCCTGTCTACCGCCGTAGGGGCCGGCGCCTGGGCTGGGAATCTCTATGCCGTGGTCTCGGCCGCCCGCGCCAAGGCCTGCGAGATGGACACCACGCGGCTCGGGGCCATCAGCACGGCCAGCGGCTGGGCCGTGCCGGTGGCCGCCATGCCGTACAGCTATCCCTTTCGCAGGCCCGAGCTGGTGGAGGCGCTGCAACAGCACGAGTTTCCGGACACGGCTGGCGAGCGCTCCGGAGAAACCGTGCTCACGGCCGACCAGGCTGCCAAGCTGGCCGACCTGGTGGAGGCCTCGGTGGCGCCCGGCAGCAAATGCACGAACTGGCGCAGCGAGCTGGACAAGCTGCTCAAGGAATTCGCAGACCTTGCCCTGTCCAAGTCCTGGGCCGGCGCGGGCACGGCGCCGACGAAGCCCAGCGAGCCCAAGGTGGCCCAGTACCATTTCGACTCCGACAACAACGCCATCGAGCACCCCGATTGGGTGCAGTACCGGCGCGACCTGGAGGCCTACTACAAGGCCCTCGATGCCTACACCGACAGCAAGTCGGATGCCTCGGCCCAGGCCGGCAGCTTCAACGCGCGCCTGGTCGAGATCCAGCAGCGTTGCAGCACGCTGGTGTCCAGCATCCAGACCCAGCTGGCCAGCCAGTACATCGCGGCCACGGGCGACACGGCCGTGATCGGCAACTGGCTGGACCAGCTGGGCGGCGTGGCCGACCTGGCCGGCAAGACCGTGGAGCGCGTGGTGGACTCGCGCTTCTACGTCGTGGCCTTTGTGACCGACTGGGGCGAGGAGTCCGAGCCGTCGCCCATCTCCGAGATGCTGGAGGTGGACCAGAACGACACCGTGACCATCCAGCGGCCCCAGGCCATGACGGGCGAGCAGCATGCCGCGCGCCACGTTGTGAAGTGGCGCATCTACCGCAGCAACGCCTCGGCCGCAGCGGCGGCCTGGCAGCTGGTGCAGGAGCTGCAGATCTCCGTGGCCAGCTTCCTCGATGACAAGAAGGGCGAGGAGCTGGACAGCCTGCAGCCCCAGTTCACCTGGGCCGCGCCGCCGTACCGCATGGACGGCCAGTACGAGGGCGACAACAAGCCCAGCGTGGGCGCCAACCCCTACCTGCGCGGGCTCACAGGCATGCCCAACGGCATCATGGCCGGCTTCATCGACAACACCGTGGCCTTCTGCGAGCCCTATGTGCCCTACGCCTGGCCCGTGGACTACCAGGTCACGACCGAATGGCCCATCGTGGGCATGGCGGTGTTCGATCGGACCCTGTTCGTGGGCACGGCCGGCAACCCGTACTTCGTGACGGGTGCGCACTCGGCGCAGATGTCGGCCATCAAGCTCGACAGCAACCAGTCCTGCAGCGCACGCCGCTCCATCGTGGCCGTGCAGGGCGGTGTGCTCTATGCCTCGCCCGATGGTCTGTGCCTGGCCAGCCCGAGCGGCGTGCAGGTGGTGACGCGGCAGCTGATCGCGCGGCAGGACTGGCAGCGCATGCAGCCGGCCAGCATGTTCGCGGCCGAGCACGAGGGCGTCTACTACCTGTTCTACGCCGGCGCCGGCGGCGGCTGCCTGGCGTTCAGCGCGCAGGACGGGGCCAAGCTGGGCCATACCGACCTGGGCGGCGCGGGTGTGACGGCGGTTTGGGTGGACCGCTTCAACGACCTCATGTACGTGGCGCGCGGCCAGGACATCCTGGAGTGCTT
The DNA here is from genome assembly GCF_000799035.1 of Delftia sp. ZNC0008. Taxonomy (NCBI): domain Bacteria; kingdom Pseudomonadati; phylum Pseudomonadota; class Betaproteobacteria; order Burkholderiales; family Comamonadaceae; genus Delftia; species Delftia sp. ZNC0008. The sequence continues at coordinate 6,153 of NZ_JTKZ01000394.1, read as the reverse complement.
CACGGGCGATGCCCTGCGCACGGCACGCTGGCGCACAGGCCTGGCCACCCAGGGCCAGCAGCTGCCGCTGGCCTGGGCCAAGGTCTACGGCCTGCAGGACGCCCAGCACCCGATCACCCTGCGCCTGTGGGGCGATGGCCAGCTGCAGCACACGGCCCAGTTCACCGACCTGCAGCCGCAGCGCCTGCCGCCTGGGCGCTGGCTGGAGCACCAGGTGGAGATCGAGGGCGCGGCCCGCGTCACCAGCGTGGTGCTGTGCTCGACCACGGAGGAGCTGCGCAGCGTATGACCAACCGCAAGAAAATCGACACGGGCGTGGCCCGCCTGCCGGCCCTGGCCCGGGTCAATGTCCAGGACAAGGCCCTGTCCAACTGGATGCAGGACGTGACCGAATGGCTGGAAGTGCGGGCCGGCGCGCGAGGCAACGAGTTCGAGCGTGCCGTAACCCTGCGCGAGCTGCTGGACCTGCAGGGCTCGGTGCAGGGAGTCACCCAGCTGCTGGCCAAGGACAAGACACCCGGTGAGGGCGAAACGGTCATCGACCTGGGCGGTGGCCTGTCCGCAATCGTAGCGGTGGACCGCTTTGCCAAGGAGATCATCGAGTCCCCCCTGTTCAAGAGCCTGGCCAAGACCCTGGACGACCCCAGCCGCTTCGACCACCTGGCGCAAGAGATCCGTGACGAGCTGCTGCGCTCCATCGCCGACGAGGCCGCCAAGCGCGGTGCCGAGGTGCGCGAGCTGCAGACCGTGGTGCAGAGCAACGAGCGCAGCTTGGCCATGGCCGTGCGCGAGGTCACAGCCAGCCTGCGCAACGCCAGCGCAGGCCTGCGCGCCACGCAGGCGGCGTTCGCGGACGGCCAGCGCGCCATGGCCACCAACGTGCTGCAGTTGCAGGCCTCCCTGGGGAACTACTACCAGGACGGCAAGCCGGGCCGCGCCATGCTGGAGCAGGAGATGACGGTGCTGGCCAGCCACAGCGAGGGCCTGCGCGCGCAGTACACGTTCAAGGTGCAGGCCGGTGGCGCCCTGGCCGGCTACGGGATCGCGGCCGAGGAGGTCAACGGCAAGACTTCCAGCGCCTTCATCATCATGGCGGACAAGTTCGCCATCGTCTCCCCCAGCTACAACGCCGGCCAGATGAGCACGCCGCGGCCCGAGGACGTGGTGTTCGGCGTCGATGGCGACGGCATCTACCTGCAGCGCAACGTCTATCTCAAGGGCAACATGCGCATCGACGGCCTGGGCAAGAAGCTCGTGGACGGCCTGCGCGGCTCAGTGCAGCTGGCGGCCAGCGGCAGCTTCTGGAGCGATGCCACCGCGCGCCAGGCCGTCTGGCAGGCCCTTGGCAACAGTGGCAGCGCTCCCAACACCAACCACCTGGTTGTGGGCGACGCTGTGACCATCAGCAACGGCTCTGGGTTCACGCAGACCCGCCACTGGATGGGCACTGCCTGGCTGATCCCGGCGGCCATGATCAATGGGGACTTGCTGGTGGACGGCACGGTAGCGGCGCGCAAGGTGGATACGCGCGGGCTCACCGTGCGCGACAACTACGGCAACGTCATCCTGGACGCCAACGGCCTGGACGCGCAGTGGCTGCGCAATCTCAGGGCCGCCCAGGTCAACGGCCTGGGGCCACTGGCCACGCGCGACAAGGCCCGCATCGGCGACACCGTGGCGTTTCCGGACGGCACGACGATGAACACCAGCGATTTCATCAACCGGCTGCAGCGCATCACGTCCAACAATATCGGCGTGTTCATGGACACGGCTGCGATCGGCACGGCCTACATCGGCCAGGCAGCCGTGGGCACGTTGCAGATCGCGGGCGGCTCGGTCACATCGATGGCCAGCGGCGCGGGCGGGATGACCACGATCTATGGCGATAGAGAGGTTGAGCTGTGTTCGGCCTGGGTGAACAACGCGGCTGGCGGCTCCGGCGTGGTGGTCATCGCGCTGGTCAATGCCATGCCCGTGAACAGCAATGGCAGCCTGAGCCTCACCATTTACCGGGGCGATATTGGCTTGCAGTACACCGGCACGTCGATGCCCAACGGCTACCGGACTTCGGCGCACAACAGCTGCTTCGACAGCAGCCCGCCGTCCGGCTGGACCTCATACCGGCTCATGGCGCGGGCCGGCCCCGGCGAGACAGTCACGGTGTTTCTGTCCAACATCGTGGCCACGGGAGGGCGCCGATGATCCACTTTATCCAGATCGATGGCACCGGCCGCATCCTGCGCTCGGGCAGCGCGCCGTTTCGCCACCTCAAGGATCTGCCAGGGGCGAACAGCAGCTTTCGCCGTGTGCCGCATCCCGTGCCCGACCCGAATGCCTTCTATTGGGATGGGGGCCTGGTAGCCGTGCCGGCGGCGCCCAGTTCGTTCCATCGCTTCGACGTGGCCAGCCGGGGCTGGGCCATCGACCTGGCACAGGCCTGGTCCGCAGTGCGTGCAGAGCGGGACAGGCGCCTGGCCGCCTGCGATTGGGTGACGCTGCGCGCCCAGGAGACGGGCGAGCCCGTGCCGGCATCCTGGCTGGCCTACCGGCAGGCCCTGCGTGACCTCACCGACCAGTCCGACCCGCTGGCTGTCGTCTGGCCCACGCCGCCGGCCTGATGCGTGCCAAGCCTGCCACCGTGCTCGGCATGGCCCATTCCCTCGAATACGAACTCGACGCGGTGCTGCCTTTCGTGCAAGGCCTGGTGCCGGGCCTGGCCCGCTCTCAGGACATGCGCGCCATTGGCCTGCGCCGTGGCGGCCAGCTGGTGGCCGGCGTGCTCTACGAAGGCTTCAACGGCCGCAACCTCTGGATGCACGTCGCGGCCGCGCCCGGCGCGCGCTGGCTGGTGCGCGACTACCTGCGTGCCTGCTTCGCCTATCCCTTCCTGGTCTGCGGCGTGGAGCGCGTGAGCGGCTATGTGAACGAGAGCAATGCTCTGGCGCGACGGTTCAACCAGCACCTGGGGTTTCGTGAAGAAGCCCGACTACGTGGCGCAGCCCCTGATGGCGGGGATGTGCTGATTTTTGCGATGTGGAAAAAGGAGTGCAGGCATGTCCCGCTGGCACACGACTGAATTTGATCTTCTGCCCGAACGGGCCTTCTGCCCACGACCTGGTGGCCGCATGACACTCGAGGGCGGAAAGGGCAGCAGCGCGCCCGCGCCCGACCCGCGCCTGGTCGAAGCACAGGTCAAGTCCATGGGCATCCAGGACGCTGCCATTCAGAAGATCCTGAGCCAGTCTGATGAGATGGCGCCGCTGCAGAAAGAGCAGACGCAGTTCGCACTGGACACCCAGCGGCAGGCCTGGGAGCAGTCCCAGGAAGACCGCGACTATGCGCTGGGGCGCCGCGACAAGCTCACGGGCCTGCAGGACAAGATGGTCGAGGATGCGCGCACCTTCGACAGCGAGGCCAAGCGCGAGGAGCTGGCCGGCCAGGCGGCCGCCGATGTCTCCCAGGCCTACGAAAGCTCCAAGCGCACCCAGAACGCGGAAATGGCGCGCATGGGCATCAACCCTGCGGACGGCAAATATGGCGCCGCCTCCAACGCGCTCGCAGCTGGCGAAGCCCTGGCCATGGCCACCGGCAAGAACTCGGCCCGCACGGCGGCGCGAGCAGAGGGCAGGGCGCTCACCGACCGCGCGCAAACCGCATTGGCCGGCTACCCGGCCATGGGCATGCAAACCACAGGGCAGGGCGCCGGCTTTGGCACGGCCGCACAGATGGCGGCGAACAACGGGTTGGCGGGGCTGAATTCGGGGTACGGGCAGGCAGGTGGCATGGCCGGCCAGATGGGCAGCAACGCCACCAGCATGTGGGGTGCCCAGGCAAACCACCAGGCCAACATGCGCTCCAACGATTCGACGGGCGGCCTGCTGGGCGGCCTGGGCGGCACGGCCGTTGGACTGGCGCAATTGTGGAAGGCTTCCGACCCACGCCTGAAAGAGGAGGTGAGGGCCGTTGGGGTGGATGAGTCCACGGGGTTGAATCTCTATGAGTTCGCCTACAAGGCCGATCCCGGCAGGCGCTATATCGGCGTCATGGCCGATGAGGTGCATCAGCGATTCCCCGAAGCGGTGATGGTGGACAAGTCAGGCTTCTTACGCGTGGACTACGCGGCATTGGGTATGGAATTCAAGGAGGTCGTGTGATGCGCGGCGGACGTTCTTCTCTCTCGGATTTTTTCAACAACTTCAATGCAGCCTACAGCCTGACAAAACAGGTCGGCCGGGACATCGAGGTGGGCAATGCTGTAAACGCAAAGCCCACGGAATCCCAGGCGTACACGGAGGAGCAGGGCAAGGAACTGGAGGGGCTGGCCGCGCAGGGCTACAAGATCGATTTCGACCAGGCCAAGAATGCCTATGTCGCCAGCAACGAGGCAGGAGACGCCAAGACGATGGCCATGCAGGGGCTGACCACGAACTTCATGGGCAAGCAGCTCACGGGTGGCGTCGATGCCAACAAGGCAGAGATTGACCGAATGCGCTCCACGTCCGTGGCAGATGCCATCGCCAAGCATGACCCCGAGGCCGGCATGCGGATACGCGGCCTGGTGGAAGACCGTGCCTTCAAGGGGAAGGAGCAGGCGCGCTCGGAAAAGGCCTGGGCACGCGAGGACGGTATCGAGGCACTGGACAAGCAGCTGGGCGAAGAATTCGAGACGGGCCTGATGGGAGCGGACGGACAGCGCCGCAAGCCCACCTTCTCGGACTTCCTCGGCAACCAGGAAAAGCGAGCCTTCATGCTGCACCAGGCCGGCTATGCGAAAGAGGCGAACGAGGCCGCGCAGAAGGCCCTGGCCACCAGCTACTCCAAGGCCCAGCTCGAAACCGAAGAGCGCAAGCAGGCCCTGGGCCCGGCCGTCGCGGCATTCGCCTCGGGCAACTACGGCCCCGCCATGGAGTACCTGAACAGGTACGGGCTGGGTGGAGCCTCGAAGGTCACGGGGATCGAGCGCGGCAAGGACGGCGGGATCGTCATGAACATGGTCGGCGTCGATGGCAAGGCCTTGGAACCCGTGCGCACCACGGCCGAGCAGGCCGACGCCATGCTTCGCTCCACCGTGGACCCGGGCGCGATCTACAAGCTAAACCACGACAACTTCCAGCGGCAGCTGCAGCTCAAGGCGGACGGCCGTGCAGACCAGGCCAGCCGCATCGCAGCCGGCGCGGATGCCCGTGCTGCCGCATCGCACGGCATTGCAATGGAGGACCGCCGCGAGCGGCTGAACGACAAGCGCGAGCTGCGGGATGTGCGCGAAGCCATGGCGCGCGAGTCAAACCCCAGCATTTCGGAAACCCAGATCCGGGCCGTGCGCGCCGGAATCCTGCAGACACCCGGCGCAGACAACGCCAAGGCCAAGTACGACTATGACCCGGTGAAGGTGCAGAAGGCATTTGGGGAAACCATCCCCGGCCGATTCGCGGGGGACAAGGACACAGTGAAGCGCGACATGGATAAGGAGCGGCGCTTCCAGGAGTTCATGGCCGACAACCCGAACATCAGGGACGTGGACGAGGGGCTGGTGAAGTTCAATGCCGCTGATGTGAAGCGCACTCGGAGCGAGAAGGCCGGTCGAGCCTCGGCCGTGCAGGGCGCCATGTCGCCGGAGGCCATCGCGGCGACAGCCAAGAAGTACGGCATGACCGAGGACCAGGTGCGCGACAAGCTGCGCTCCCAGGGCCTCATCAAGTAGGCGGGCCTGGGGCGTACCAAGCCTGACAGCCTCGACGGAGTTCTATCCGCGAGGTAATGCATGCCCCAGACCCCCCAAACCGCCGCCGATGGCGGCGTTGACCTGTTCGAGATTGCCGGTATCGATCCCACAGGGAAGACGGCAACCCAGGCCCCGACCGGCGACGTTGACCTGTTCGAGCTGGGCGGTATCTCCATCGATGTGCCAAAGCCCAAGCCACAGGGCATTGGCGGCTATGTGGCCGATGCCATCACCGACGTGTTCAAGCGCGCGGGCGGCGCAGCTCTCTCTGGCGTGGCGGCCGTGCCCGAGGCTGCCCAGTCGGGCATTCGCGCCACGGTGCGCAGCGGCGCCGGCGGCGACCCCGCCACGGTCATGCCCGGCGGCGCCTTCATCCCAGGCATTGACACAGACGAGGCCGTCAACGGCCCCATGACGCAGCAGCAACGCGG
>NZ_JTKZ01000519.1:0-6501 GCF_000799035.1 Delftia sp. ZNC0008 | reverse complement strand
CTCGCGGAACTCGCGCGCCAGCGCGCGCAGCCGCTGGGTCAGCGACAGGCGGTTGGGCAGGCCGGTAAGCGCATCGAAATGCGCCAGCGCATGGATCTGGCGCTCCGCGCGCATGCGCTCGGACAGGTCCTGCTTGAGCTCCACATAGTTGACGATGCTGCCGTCCGAGGCCCGTATCGGCGCCACGAGCACGGCCTCGGGCAGGTCCTCGCCCTGGCGCGTGCGGTTGGTCATCTGGCCGCGCCACAGCGCGCCCCGGCCCAACTGGTGCAGCGCCTCTTCCCAGGCCGGAGCATCCAGCCCCATGGTGGAGTAGCGGTGCGTGGGCTGGCCCAGGACTTCGTTGCGCGCAAAGCCCGTGCGCTGCAAGAAGGCCTCGTTCACATAGACGATGTTCTGGTGCACGTCGGTGATGACGATGCTCTCGGGGTTCTGCTCCACGGCGCGGTAGAACTTGCGCAGATCGTCCTGGTGCTGCTCCAGCGCGCCCAGTGTGTCCTGCAGCTCCTGGGCGCGGCGGATCAGGCTGCGCCGCGCCATCAGCGTGACCGTGCCCGTCAGTCCCAGCATGCCCACGAAGTAGAGCATGGAGAACACGGGCGAGGTCTCGCGCTGGCCGATCCAGTCAACGCCTTCCCGGCCCGCCACCCAGAAACCGGCCATGGTCAGCACGGACAGGACCAGCATGACCAGCGTGGTGCGCACGCCCAGCACCCAGGCGCACATGACCAGCAGGGCAGGAAAGGCCAGCACCGAGCCGCTTTGCACGCCGCCCGTGGCGGCCACCACGGTCACGGCCGCCGTCCAGGTGCCCCAGACAAGCACATTGGAGGCCAGCCGCCAGTGCCGGCGCCAGCCCAGCAGCACGGCACCGAAGCTCACGCCTGCGGCAACCAGGTTCAGCCGCACGCTGAGCCAGGGAACGGGGTCCTGCATCAGCAGCGCCATGGCCAGCATCACGGTGAGGCTGGTGATCCATATGCTGCCCACCAGGACCACCCTGCGCAGGGACAAATGGGTTTCCGCCTCGACTCGATGACGCCGCATGAAAAAGCCCCAACAGAGAAAGAACACTCAACATGCTAGCGGTCGGCGCCGCCTGCGGCTGTGGTGGTTGTGCCACCGCCCCGGTCGGACGCGCTCTTGCACCAAACAGGGTATGCGGGCGCCGGTTCAGGGCGCGCTTTTGCGCTCGCGCGGCGGCCGCTTGCGCGCCTTGACGGCGTCCTTGCGCGCCTGGCGCTCGGCATCGCGTTGCTGGCCCACGGCCAGCCATTGCGCGTACTCCTCGGGAGTCTCCAGCGTGATGCGGCCCAGGACCGCTGCGCGGAAATCCGTGAGCACCAGCTCGGCCGCCTTTTGCACATTGACACGTCCGCCGCCCATCATGGCGCCGCGGCGCCGGCCGATGGCGTCCAGCAGCTCGTCGTCGTGCAGGGCGGCGATGCGTTCGTTGTCCAGGCCCAGCTTGTAGCGCGCCTCCAGCATGTCCGCGTAGTTCTTCTGCAGATAGCCCAGCAGCTCCAGCGCCACCAGTTCCTCGTCATAGGCGTTGCGGCCGACGGCGCCGCTGGCGGCCAGGTTGTAGCCGCTTTGCTCGACGATGATGCGCGGCCACAGCATGCCGGGCGTGTCCCAGAGGTAGAAGTCGTCGGCCAGCACGATGCGCTGCTCCAGCTTGGTGATGCCGGCCTCGTCCCCCGTCTTGGCCTGCCGCTTGCCGCTCATGGAGTTGATCAGCGTGGACTTGCCCACGTTGGGGATGCCGCAGATCAGCACGCGCATGGGCTTGGCCATGCCGCCACGGTTCGGCGCCAGCAGCTTGCAGGCCTCGATCAGCCGGCGCGTGGGCGCGGGCTCGGAGGCGTCCAGCGCAATGGCGCGCGTGTCGCTCTGGGCGTTGTACCAGTCCAGCCACAGCGGCGTGCGCGCGGCATCGGCCAGGTCCTGCTTGTTGAGCACCTGCAGGCGCGGCTTGTGGCCCGTCAGCTCCTGCAGCAACGGGTTGCTGCTCGACCCCGGCAGGCGCGCATCCAGCACTTCGATGACCACATCGATTTCCTTGACGCGCTCGGTGATCACCTTGCGCGTGAGATTCATGTGACCGGGGAACCACTGTATGGCCATGGGATTACTTTCTGGGAAACGGGGGGACTGGCAGGGGCGCAAGGATAATTCATGGCTTGCGCAGACAGGATGCAACAACGCGCGGCGCCCCGGCGCAACCCGCAGACTTCCATTTTTTCTTGCGCAAGCCGCAATTGTCCCCCGCTTTTACGCCCAGCCTCACTGCCCATGTCCTTGCCCGATACCCCCTCGTCCCGCTCCGCCTCGCGCAAGGCAGACATCGAACTGCTGATCAAGGGCGTGACCTGCGCCGTGATCGGGCTGGTGATTCTGCTGGCGCCACAGTTCATGGCGCCCGGGGGCATCGTGCAGATGATGGCCCAGTCGTACCTGGTCGGCTGGTTCGCCCTGCTGCTGGGCACGGCCTTCATCGTGCTGTTTGCGGTGCGCCGCAGCAAGGCGCGGCGCTGAGCATGGTGCAGGGGCCGCTGGAGCAGGCGCTGTCGCAGATCCAGCTGTGGCAGCAGCGCGCCCAGGCCGCAGGCATTGCACTGCGCCCTGCGCCGCCCCAGCCCACGAGCTGCTGCGGCCGCGGCTGCAACGGCTGCGTCTGGGAGGGCTTCTACGACGCCGTGCTGTTCTGGTGCGAGGACGCAGGCCAGGCGCTGGGCGCCGGGCGGGGTTGAAGCGCGCTCAGCGCAGGTTCTCCGGCGCCATGTAGCGCAGGCGCCATTCCTCGAACGACAGCGTGTCCGCGGCCTCGATGTCGCGCTGCTCCTGCACGGACTGCGCCGACCATTGCTCGAAGCGCTGCTGCTGCGCCTGGCTCCAGGGCAGGGCCAGCAGCGAGTCGCGGGCCTGCTCGGACCGGGCCAGCGTGAAGTTCGCAAAGCTGTTGCCGTATGCGCCCGTCAGCTCGCCCAGCACATGGGCCGACGGCGTGCGCTCGGGGTGCTCCAGGCGCTCCAGCGCCTGGGCCAGGGCGGCGCTGTAGTCCTGCGTGCCGTGGGTGCTGTCCAGCGCCTGGGCGTAGGGTCGGCACTGGTCCAGCACTTCATGGGCCCAGTCGCGCAGCGGCACTTCTCGGCCGGCGCGCACCAGCTGCAGGCCCGGCTCGCGGCCGCGCTCGGCCGTCAGGTGCTGGTTGTGCTTGAGTTCCGCGATCTCGTCCGGCGTATCCGGCGGGCTGTCGGCGTTCAGGCAGTGCAGCAGGAACACGTCCAGCATGCGCATGGTGGGCGCGGCAATGCCCACGTCCTCGAAGGGATCGAGGTCCATCAGGCGCACTTCCACATACTCCACGCCGCGCTCGCGCAGCGCGTGCAGCGGGCGCTCGCCGCGGCTGACGGTGCGCTTGGGGCGGATGGTGCCGTAGAACTCGTTTTCGATCTGCAGCAGGCCCGTGCCCAGCTGGTTGTAGTCGCCGCCCGGGTTGCGCACGCCCAGCATCTCATAGGCGGGATAGGGTTGGGTCAGCGCGTCGTACAGCGAATTCGCATAGCCTTCCAGGCCGTTGTAGCTGACGTTGATGCTGGCCTGCGCATCGCTCTGGTAGCCCAGGCGTCCCATGCGCAGCGAGGTGGCGTGGGGCAGGTACAGCGCCTGGCCCGTATTGCCCAGCGGCTGCAGCCGGTGCTCGCGCCCCTCGACGAAACAGGGACACAGCGCGGGCGACGCGCCATACAGGTACAGCAGCACGAAGGCATGGCGCCGGAAATTGCGGATGAGCGAGAAATACTGGTCGCTGGTCACGCCGGGCAGCGACCAGTTGTAGTGGATGCCCGAAATCGTCTGCATGCGCCGGCCATAGCGGTGGCCCAGCCCCATGCGGTACACGCTCTTGGAGCGGCCCGAGTGCGAGGAGCCGTAGCGCGCCAGCGGAATCGTCTCGTCCGTGGGCAGCTGGCAGGGCATGCTGGACGACCACAGCATCTCGCCACCCGCATCGCGCAGGCTGCGCAGCACGAACTGGTGGATCTGCACCAGCTCGTCCAGGCATTCCTGCACGCCCAGCCGCGCGCCGGTGATCAGCTCGATCTGCGATTCGCTGTAGTCGGTGGTGATGTGCGGATGCGTGAGCGCCGAGCCCAGCGCCAGGGGATGCGGCGTCAGTGCCAGGCTGCCGGAAGGCAGCACGCGCAGGCCCTCCTTTTCTATGCCACGGCGTGTGCCCTTGAGCCGCTCAGGACCGGGAACCGCCATGGATGCCTGCGATGTTTTCATTCTTGTTTACCGATTCGTTGATGGGCATCGGCCCACACGGAAACCACCAGGATTCCCGGCGGACCCGACCCGGACGCCGAATGATAGAGAAACGGCAGGAAACGCGATGGCGCCTGTCCGCTTAACCACGCGTTTTGGCCTGTTGCCCCGCATGGGATCGCCGCGAGCGAAAGGAATATGTCAGAGTTTTGCCCTCCCGGCCGGCGCTGCCTTGATACCGGGCAAGGGACGGCCGGCCAGCGGCGAAACCTCTGGCCGGCCCCTGGTCATCGACGGGCTGCAGCCATGGCCTTGCCCACTTCCAGCGTGCCCTGGGCGGCGCCGCTGGCGGGCACCTGTTCGCCGCTGCGGTCCAGCACCTGGGCCAGCTGCGCGGCCAGCTGTTCCGGCACCTGCTCGCCCTGGCCCAGGTAAACGCCTTCGGTCAGCGTGATGAAGGCGGCCTCGAAGCCGCCCGCGCCTGCGCACAGCGTGGTGCGTGTGGGCGCACTTTCGTGGGCCAGCACCAGCATGGCGGGCACCACGGCCTCGGGCTTGAGGGCGGCCAGCACGGCCTCGGGCATCAGGCCTTCCGTCATGCGGGTGGCCGCCGTGGGCGCCAGCGCATTCACATGGATGCCGTGCTTGGCGCCTTCTATGGCCAGCGTCTGCATGAGGCCGACCTGGGCCAGCTTGGCCGCGCCGTAGTTGGCCTGGCCGAAGTTGCCGTACAGGCCCGTGGACGAGGTGGTCATCACGATGCGCCCGTAGTTCTGCGCCTGCATGTGCGGCCACACGGCCTTGCAGCAATGGGCGGCGCCCATCAGGTGCACTTCCACCACCAGGCGGAAGTCGTCCATGCCCATCTTGGCAAAGCTCTTGTCGCGCAGGATGCCGGCGTTGTTGACCAGGATGTCCACGCGGCCCCAGGCATCGACGGCCTGCTGCACCATGGCCTGCACGGCCTCGAAATCGGTGACCGATGCACCGTTGGCCAGCGCCTGGCCGCCCGCCGCGCGGATCTCGTCCACCACGGCCTGGGCCGCCGTGGCCGAACCGCCGCTGCCATCGACCGCACCGCCCAGATCATTGACCAGCACCTTGGCGCCGCGCGCCGCCAGCGCCAGCGCATGCAGGCGCCCCAGGCCGCCGCCGGCCCCCGTCACGATGGCCACGCGGCCTTCAAACTCAATCGCCATGGAGATGCTCCCTTTGTGTCGTTGGATGCCGGTTGCGCCCTCCGGATGGCAGGGCACCGGCCACCCAGCAATGTAGACGGACGCCGGCCGCATTCCGGTTGCCGAAGCGACTGCGGCAGGCCCGCCGGCCTTGTCCCCATCATTTCGTGACAAGCCTGTGGAAAACCATGTGCAGGCTCGGGACTTGCTGCTTAAGTAATTGTTTTGATTCGATTTTTTCGTTTTGCCTATTTTTTAATCAAATCCACAAGTCGTGTGCCCGACTTATCCCGCCTCACCCTGAACAATCTTGTGAACAACTTTCACAGCGGGCGGGATAAGGCACGCAAGTCATTGATTCAAAAGAAAAACAGAAGGAGCGCTTAAAAAATAGGCAGAAGACCCCTGATTTTCGGGCCACATCCCGCTTATCCACCGCGCAACCCGCATGTACGCATTTACCCCCATTCGTACTGGACAAGCATGTGGACAAGCCGCCAAAAATGCCGAATTCGCAACATAAGTCATTGATTTGACAAACAAGCCAGTCAATTGCTCAAAAAACAGGCAAACCTGTGCGTCGCAGCCGGACGCGTTCAAACGCCTTGCGACCCGCTCCCCTCACAGGCCTCATCACGCGCATGCGCTGCAAGCGCCCCGCAGACGGCACCGGCAACCAGGGGAAAGACATAGACGCCGAGGGATTTGGGAAACGGCGTGCCGGAGGTCGCTGAAAAGCACGCAGCCAGCGCGGCGACACCGCTCACCGCACCCAGCACGGCGCCGAACTCCCTGGTGCTCAGTACCTGGAGCAGGCCCCTGAGAGGCCAGCCGACCACATAGATCACCCCCGCCAAAGCGGCAGGAACAGCACCTATGCCATAGCCGAACACGACGAGCAGCCAGTTCACCGGCAGGACCGGCGCACCGTCCGCGCCCACAAGCATCACGGTCAGCACGCCCACACCGGGACCGACCAGCAGGAAAACGAGCACAGGCAGGAGGTAGGGCTTGATATGCATGGCGCCAAGCCTAGCGCACCGCTGACACGCGG
>NZ_JTKZ01000416.1:0-7000 GCF_000799035.1 Delftia sp. ZNC0008 | reverse complement strand
AAAAAGAAATATGAATAAACCTGATTTAATCGAAAAACAGAACCGCTTGGCAGAACTTAAAGAAAATAACGTATCTTTAAAATCTCAAATTAGTGGCTTTGAAGTAAAAAATGCAATTGAAGACTTGCCAAAAGTACAAGAATTGGAAAAAACACTTTCAGAAAATTCAATTGAAATTATCAAAATTGAGAATGAACTTAACGCACAGGAAGAAAAACCAAAAGGAAAAGATAAAATGACAAACTTTATTGAATCACAAAACGCTGTAACAGAATTTTTTGATGTATTGAAAAAGAACTCTGGAAAATCAGAAATTAAAAACGCTTGGAGCGCAAAACTTGCTGAAAATGGTGTAACTATCACAGATAAAACTTTTGAGCTTCCACGTAAATTGGTTGATTCAATCAACACAGTTTTGTTAAATACTAACCCAGTGTTCAAAGTATTCCGTGTTACAAATGTCGGCGCTTTGCTCGTATCACGCTCATTTGATTCAGCTAATGAAGCAAATCTCCACAAAGACGGACAACAAAAAGTAGAACAGGCTGCAGCTCTCACTATTGATACTCTTGAACCTGTAATGGTTTATAAATTGCAATCACTTGCTGAACGTGTTAAACGACTTCAAATGTCATATTCTGAACTTTACAACTTGATTGTAGCGGAACTTACACAAGCTATTGTTAATAAAATTGTTGACCTTGCGCTTATTGAGGGTGACGGAACAAACGGTTTTAAATCAATTGAAAAAGAAGCAGACGTCAAAAAAATCAAAAAGATTACTACAAAAGCCAAATCAGCTGGCAAAACTCCATTTGCTGACGCTATTGAAGAAGCGGTTGACTTTGTTCGCCCTACTGCTGGACGTCGTTATTTGATTGTTAAAGCAGAAGACCGTAAAGCCTTGTTAGATGAGTTACGTCAAGCAACTGCAAATGCTCACGTTCGTATTAAAAATGATGACGCTGAAATTGCCTCTGAAGTTGGAGTAGATGAAATTATTGTCTATACAGGTTCAAAAGCACTCAAACCTACTGTATTGGTAGACCAAAAGTATCACATTGACATGCAAGACCTTACAAAAGTTGATGCCTTTGAATGGAAAACTAACAGCAACATGATTTTGGTAGAAACACTAACAAGCGGTCATGTTGAAACTTATAACGCTGGTGCAGTAATTACAGTAGCATAAGAATAAAATGGAGGAAGTAAATGATAGATTATATTAAGGTCTATTGTGGTATTCCGATTTTAGTAACAGCTTATGATAGTAAACTTATCTTATTCCGTTCAATAGCTATTAAATTGCTAGAAAAAAATGGTATTAAAGCTGACGAAACAAGCGTATTAGTTAAAGACTTTATTTCTTGTTATTGTCGGCTTAATATTGTTGATGAACCAGCAGAACAATGGCGAAATGCTGAAATGAAACGTTTGGCTTCTTTGCAAGAGTTAATGTATTATGGAGGTATTTAATGATATTCTCACAAGTTACATTACAGGTAGAAACGACTGTTAAGAAGAAGAACGGTGCAGAAGCTAATGTTATAAAGCCTATCGTTTTACCAGCAGTTAAACAGAGAATTAGTCAGACAAGGCTTGATGAGTTTTCTATGATTGGGCTAGGTAAAAACGTAAGATACGAGCTTAACGGAATCGGAGAAATGGAAGACTTGATTTTCAACTATTTCTTGGACGAAAAAGGCGAAACTTTCAAGCGTACAACATGGGAAAGAAACCCTAAGAATAACAAGATGATTTTAGAGGGGGTAGTAAGCAATGGAATTTGATTCTTATATAGATTGGTACAACAATTTGCTTACAATGCCTCTAAATGACGTTATTTTAGGTGTTAAGGACACGATAGAAGACAAGACGGTATATTTATCACTTAGTGACTCAAAGGTCATTAAAATGGATAATACGAGCTTTGTCATGGGTTACTATTATCAAGTTGTTTTATCTGTTAAAGATGTTGACGATGAACTTGTAGAACTAGTCGGAAATGTTTTACAAAACGGTTGGAATATGACGAACTGGTCAGAGAATAGCCATTTGTACAATTATACTGGTACTGTTTATTTGCCTTGTGGTGCAGGTGGTCAAGCATGGCAATGAATTTACTTAATACAGCAAGCATAGCTAAAGAAATGCAAACTAAAGTAACAGAACGCATGGGCGACTGGTTTGAAGCAGAATTTAAAGCTAAAGCGAATAGTGCAAGCCGAAGAACTAGATTAATTAGAAGTCATGGTCACACCTATACTTATGCTAGATACCAAAATACTGGTCAATTATCAAGTAACTTAAAACAAGTTAAAAAAGGCGATAAAATAGTTATTGACGCAGGTACTAGAGCTAATTATACTAGCGGTTATCATGGTATGTACTTTTTAAGAAATAAAAAAGGTATGCAAGACGTTAAAACAACATTGAAAAAAGGCGCTATTTATGCTAATTCAATGAAATTATAAAAGTAGAAAGTGGTTTAATTACATTTGATTGAAATTAACAATAATGGTATTTTTTAATGAGTTTAGATAATTTTAAAAATAGAGCGATTGTATGGGATACGGTCAATAAAGGCTTCCCACAACCAATTCAAATAATGCAAGGCGACGTCAACGCTAGAACATTGTCAATTAAAATACTTGATAATGGAGGCGAAATTGATTTGACTGGCCATTCATTAAAACTTACATATCAATATACTAATAGCAGTAATTCAGGTTTTGTTATGATTCCTCCTGAAAACTTAACTAAGGGAGAGTTTATTTTAGTAATTCCTACCGAAATGACAGAAACTGGAGTTATTGAAGCGAACTTAATACTTCTCAATGAAGATAAAGAGCAGGTTATCGTCAGCAAGAACCTTACGTTTATATCAGATAATTCTACGGTTACAGATTTAGCTCAAGAAGTAAATAATAAGATTGATGATTTTACAAAATTATTATTGGAAAATATGCCACAAGTAATGCGTAGTGAGTTGAATGACTTACATGCTCAAACTGAATCAAACAAGAGCAATATTGAGCTTAAAGCCAATCAAACAGACTTGAACAACTTACAAGCTGATGTCAGCAGGCAAGGGATTGCAATTTCAACAAAAGCTGAACAATCAGATTTATTAATCACAAATCAAAATGTAACAACTGCTCAAGAAACAGCAAAACAAGCTGAAAGTGAAGCCAAAAATGCAATGGCAAAGGCTACCGAAGCACAAGCGAACAGTTTAACACCAACAACTTTAAATGTTGCTTGGGAAGTTGGTAAATATAATGATAATAATGGCGAAACAGTTATTAATGAGTCTATGAATAGAACTGTAAAGTTTGATATTAGCGGTACTGTTGAATTAAATATTAAAAATCCAACTAATTATACACTTTATAAATATTTTTTATATGATAAAAATGGTGCTTTTTTACGCTATGGCGAAGTAAAAAATGGAATGAGTATAAAGCATATTGGCAAAATTGCTTTTCAAACTGCCAAAACTGGTTTTGGAAAAATGGGAGAAGATGTTGCAACGACAAAATCAAATTTTATTTTTACATCATATATTTCAACTACAGACAAAATAGACATTATTGAAGATGAATTAAAATTTCTCAAAGATAGAATGTTAGTTGATATTGACTTGACTGTAACATATGGAAAATATAGTGTTGGTAGTGCTTCAAAAGATATTAACAAGACATACTTTTCAACTCAAAAAATGACATTAAATAAGGGTTCTATTTTAAAATATACTAACTCAAAATATTTAAGATTAGAATTAGTTAAATTTAATAGCAATACTTTGAAATGTGAGAGTGTTACTGTTACAAACGAAAAAAATATAAACGCAAATGGAATATATGCTATTCAAGGGTATGTTAGATTAAAACCTCTTACACAATCTGATATTGACATGATATTAGCAGACATGCAAGTTTTAAATTACACTTCATCCACTAACAACGTACCGAGTAATTTAGATAGTTTTCAAAAAATGGTAAATTATACCCCGTCAGTAAGTAATGACACTGTTACAACAACTACTACTGCGTTTGATTATTACAAATATCCAGTTACACCTATTTGGGGACATGAATATTTAGAGCATTGGTATGAGAAAATTTATGACGGTGTAAATAATATATCAATAGCATTAGACGGAGATAGTATAACTGCTGGTTACGCTCCACTATCATCGGTTCAAGATACTTTTTTTGGCATGAAAGATTATGCACTTAAAAAAATAATGAAGGCAGGGAATTATGATTTAAAAAAATTATCAATACTAAACAATGGTTTTGGTGGTAGAAATACGAATGAATGGGTAGGAAACCCAACTTATGCTTTGCCTTACTATTTACAAAAATACCCTAATGGTTTTTTACAAACATCGATGGAACATAACCCAGACCTTTTAATAATTGGATGGGGAATGAATGACGCTGATAAAAACCATACGAAGTTCGCTGGGTTAACACTAGAACAAAGATTAAACTTATTTAAAACAAATATGGAAGAAGGATTGAAAAGAATAAGAGGAAATACAAGTGTTAATGGTAGACCAGCTTATAATAAAACCGTAAAAGATTTGGCTATTATCATCACTTTGCCAACAGTTGGAACAGTTTATAATACTGGGAGAACCTATGTAGAGTGGTTTCAAAATGTTAGACCTATAATACAAGAATTATGTCGTAAATACGAGTGTGCGTTTGCTGATTTTACAGCGAGAACTTACGCACATAATGATATGTCTATAAAAACATGGTCAGCTTTAAATTCAGATGGCGTTACTTATGGATCGATACACCCTAACAAATACTCAATGGCTCAAATTATGTCACAGTTACAAGATTTAATATATCCTGTTTGCATGTGGAATATTGATATTGATTAATATATATTTAGGATTGCATGGGAAAATATCGGTTCAGCAGTAATTGGTTCAACGACAATATATTATTGGAAACGTACTGCATAAAAAAATAAAAAGGAAAATAAAAAATGAAATTAGATTATAACTCACGTGAGATTTTCTTTGGTAATGAAGCTCTAATCGTAGCTGATATGGCCAAGGGAAGTAACGGAAAACCAGAGTTTACTAACCATAAAATTGTAACTGGTTTAGTATCAGTTGGCGCAATGGAAGACCAAGCGGAGACTAACAGCTATCCAGCTGATGACGTGCCAGACCATGGAGTGAAAAAAGGTGCTACCTTACTTCAAGGCGAAATGGTATTCATTCAAACAGACCAATCGCTTAAAGAAGACATTTTAGGTCAACAAAGAACAGAAAATGGCTTGGGTTGGTCTCCTACTGGTAATTGGAAAACGAAATGTGTTCAATACCTTATTAAAGGGCGTAAGCGTGATAAAGTTACAGGGGAATTTGTTGACGGTTATCGCGTAGTCGTTTATCCAAATTTGAGACCAACAGCAGAAGCAACAAAAGAATCAGAAACAGATTCAGTTGACGGTGTAGACCCTATCCAATGGACTTTGGCAGTACAAGCGACTGAGTCAGATATTTATTTGAATGGCGGTAAAAAAGTCCCTGCTATTGAGTACGAAATTTGGGGAGAACAAGCAAAAGATTTCGTCAAGAAAATGGAAAGTGGTTTATTCATTATGCAACCTGATACAGTTCTAGCTGGTGGAATTACACTCGTAGCTCCTGTTATTCCTAATGTGACTACTGCTACAAAGGGTCATAATGACGGAAGAATCGTAGTGCCTGCCACTTTGAAAGATTCTAATGGTGGAACTGTAAAAGTAACATCAGTGATTAATGACGCAAATGGAAAAGTAGCAACAAACGGACAACTTGCTCCAGGTGCCTATAACGTAAAGTTCTCCGCTGAGGGTTATAAAGATGTTACCGCAGGAGTTTCAGTAACTGACCATTCATAAGACTAAAAATAGATTAAGTAAAGGAATATAAAATAAAATGGCAAAACAATTGAGTACAGCACGTAAATTTAAAATGATTACAGGTAAAGACCTTTTCCAACAACAAAAGGCAATGGATACAGAACTTAAAAAAGAAGACGGAGAAATTACTGACCTAATGGAGTTCGTTCAATATGGTCTATACTTGGCTCTTTTTCAAGATAACATTGTAAAAGCTAAAAGTGACTTCTCTGACTTCCGTTCTAGCTTCGAGTTCGATACTGACGGTAAAGGGCTTAAAGAACTTGTCGAATTATGGCAGAAAGAAATTTAATGAGCTGAAAGGACTGTAAATGATTTTAAAACATGCAATTAGATACTTAGAACTAACTGGTTCAGACTTTATTACAGATTTAAAAGACTTTGCAGACCTACAAAATTCTTTTGTCGCTGGATATATTCCTGATGACTTTACAGAGCAAATGGAGAGCTTTACAGACAAGTTATTGATACTTTGGGTAGATTGTAACGGAGGAATGCAAAACGCCTTAGATGATAAAACAGAGCTTCCTACAACTAACGAGTTAATCAATATCTTCTGTAAAACTGTTTTTATTAAAGAAAAAGAGGAAACGGAAGACGATACAGTCTTCTTTTCTTCTAGTTCATTGATTAAGAAAAAGAAAGATACTGTAAGGGAAAATAAAACTTTAGAACTTTTGACTGTTTTGGGCAATAATGAAATTGATATAACACAGTTCATGGAAATGGAACTAGAACTTGTTTATAAAATAATCGAACTTATTGCAGAGAAAAAGAAAGAGGAAAAAGAAAAAGAGAAAAGGCGTAAAAGAAAGGGTATGTAATGGCAAGTAATGCAACATTTGAGGTCGAGATATACGGTAATACAACGAAATTCGAGAACTCACTTAAAGGCGTTAATACCGCAATGTCAGGGCTTAGAGGAGAAGCTAAAAACTTACGTGAAGCTCTAAAACTTGACCCAACAAATACCAGCAAAATGGCACAATTGCAGAAGAATTTACAAACGCAGTTGGGCTTATCACGTGACAAAGCAACAAAATTAAAAGAAGAACTTTCTACGGTT
>NZ_JTKZ01000212.1:0-2281 GCF_000799035.1 Delftia sp. ZNC0008 | reverse complement strand
AGAGCACCGCACGCGAGGAATTGATGATGATGGGGCCGCCGCCGATGCGCGCCGCCTTGACCGTGGCCACGGCATCGCCCCCCTGGGCACCCACGCCGGGAATCAGCAGCGGCAGCGAGGGCGCGAATTCACGCACGCGCTCGATCTCCTGCGGGCGCGTGGCGCCCACCACCAGGCCGAGCTGGCCGTTGGTGTTCCAGGGGCCTTGCGCCAGGCGCGCCACATGCTCGAACAGGTGGGGCTGGCCCGGCAGGTCGGCCAGGCGCTGCGCCTGCAGGTCGTCGCCGCCGGGGTTGGAGGTGCGGCACAGCAGGAAGGCGCCCTTGCCCTCGTACTGCAGGTAGGGCGTGATGGAGTCGAAGCCCATGAAGGGCGACAGGGTCACGGCGTCGGCGCCATAGCGCTCGAAGGCTTCCTTGGCGTACTGCTCGGCGGTGGAGCCGATGTCGCCGCGCTTGGCGTCCAGGATGATGGGCACATGGGGCGCGACGGCGCGCATGTGGGCCATGAGCTTTTCCAGCTGGTCTTCGGCGCGGTGGGCCGCGAAGTAGGCGATCTGGGGCTTGAAGGAGTTCACCAGGTCGGCCGTGGCCTCGACGATGGCGGCGCAGAATTCGTAGATTTTGCTTGCATCGCCGCGCATGGCCGCAGGAAAGCGGCTGGGTTCGGGGTCCAGGCCCACGCACAGCATGGATTGGTTCTGGGCGGTGGCATTGCGCAGCATGTCGAGAAAGGTCATGGGGCGCGATTTTAGCGATCGGCCCTTCCCGGGGCCTGTCGCCGGGCATCCAGCGGGTTTGGCGGCCCATGGGCACAATCGGCGGCCTATGCCTGCCTTCACCGCCCGACAAATCCTTTTGCTGATCGCGCTGACCCTGATCTGGGGCATCAATTGGCCGGTGATGAAGCTGGGCGTGCAGCATTTCCCGCCGCTGAGTTTCCGCATGGCCTCGATGTGGGTGGGGCTGCCCATCCTGGCGGCCTTCGTGGTCTGGCGCCGCCTGCCGCTGGCCGTGCCGCGCGCCTGTTGGCCCCGGCTGGCGCAGCTGACGCTGTTCAACATGGTGCTGTGGAACAGCCTGATCATCATTGCCATCCCCATGCTGTCCAGCGGGCGGGCGGCCATCCTGGGCTACACCATGCCCATCTTCTCGGCCGTGGTGGGCAGCCTGTTCTTCCATGACCGGCTGGCGCCGCGTGCCTGGGCGGGTGTGGCGGCGGCCTTGGCGGGCGTGCTCCTGCTGCTGTGGCACGAGGTCGGCGCCCTGGGCAGCCGCCCCATCGGCGTGGGCCTGATGCTGGCCGCCGCGCTGAGCTGGGCCTTCGGCACGCAGAAGCTGCGCCGCGCCGAGGTGCCCGTGCCCCTGCTGACGATGACGCTGTGGATGGTGGCGCTGACCGCGCTGACGCTCACGGTGCTGGCCTTCGTCTTCGAGCGCCACCTGTGGCACTGGCCCGATGCCCAGGCCACGGGCGCCATCGTCTTCAACGGCGTGCTGGTGCTGGGCTTTGGCCAGACGGTCTGGTTCTTCCTGGCGCGCAGCCTGCCGCCCGTGGCGTCCACGCTGAGCGTGATGATGATCCCCGTGCTGGGTGTGTTCAGCGGCGCCTGGTGGCTGGGCGAGGTGCTGCACTGGCAGGACTGGACGGCCGTGGCGCTGATGGTGGTGGCCATCGCCTCGGTGCTGTGGCCGGCGCGCGGCCGCTGAGGGCAAGCAGGGGAAGGTCGGGAGAAGAAGACGCAGCCTGACTGCGCACGCGGGCGCATTCAGGCTGCAGGGCCTCAGCGTTGCGCCGTGGCCGGGGCGCCCAGCAGGCGCTGGATGTCGATGTTGTTGGGCAGCGCGTAGTCGTGGCTGCGCACGATGCGGCTGTCGTCGGTGCGAACCAGCTTGAGGCTCACATAGGTGTACTTGGCAGCCGCCGAGTACGTGCCCACCAGGACCAGGGCTGCATTGTGGTTGCGGGCGATGTCCTTGATCTCGCGCGACAGCAGCAGCTCGCCCGTGCCTTCCTTGACGTACACATCGCCGCGCAGCTTCAGCTCCTTGACGTTGTAGCCCTTGGCGGACAGCTGGGAGGCGTACAGCTCGCTGAGCGTGCGGCCCAGCGGGGCCGAGCGCGTCAGGTCGTTGACGTTGACCACGGTGGCCACGAGCACGGGCGCCTCGCCCAGTTCCTCGGTGTTCAGGCCCTTGACCAGCTCGTCCACGGCAGCGCGGCTGCTGGCGATGAAGGGGTTGGCTGCGGCCGACTGGTAGGTGGGCTCGCCACGACGCGG
>NZ_JTKZ01000294.1:0-7678 GCF_000799035.1 Delftia sp. ZNC0008 | reverse complement strand
CCGCGTGCAGCGAGGTCTGGTCGATCATGGGCAGGGCGCCCTTGGCCTGGGGCTGCGCCAGCTGGCGCAGCAGCTGGGAGGCCTGGGTCTCGTTGCCGCTGGCCAGCCAGAACAGCGCCATGTTCAGCTGCACCCGCGCGTTGGCCGGGGCCAGCTGCGAGGCCTGCATGATGGGCATCTGCGCGGCGGCCAGCTGGCCGTCGAGCATGTGGGCGTAGGCCAGGTCGCTGAGCACGTTGGCGTCTATGGGATTGAGCTGGCGCGCCTTCTCCAGCTGTTCCACGGCCTGGCCATACTCGCCCTGGCTTGCGTGCAGCAGGCCCAGGCCGCGCCGCGCGCGTGCCGTGGTGGCGCCCTGCAGCAGCGCCTGGTAGGCCTGCCGGGCCTGCTCGGCCTGGCCGGTGTTGCGCAGCGCGTCGGCCCGCATCAGGCGCGATTCCGGTTGCGTGCCGTATTGCTGCTCGAAGGCCTCGGTATGCGCCAGCGATGCATACCACTGGCCGGCCTGCTGCATCTGCGTGATCAGGTCCAGATAGGTCTGGGCGTTGTCGACCTGGGTGGCCTGCTGGGCGTTTTGCAGCTGCTGCTGTGCCTGGGCTGCGGTCTCCTGCTGCGAAGAGGTGGCGCCGTAGCCTTGCGGCCCTTTGCCGGCGCAGCCGGCCAGGGCCAGGGCCAGGGCCATGGCCAGGGGGGCCAGGGCTGTCCGCGCTGTCAGTGCTGTCAGCGCTGGCGTCCGCCCGGCGGGGGTGCCTTTGTGGTGTCGCATGCCTAGCGTCCTCCCATGGTGGTCAATGCCCTGATCACGGCCAGGAAACCGGGGCCCGCCGTGATGACCAGCAGGGCGGGCAAAAGCGTGAGGACCATGACGCCCGTCATCTTGACGGTGATGGAACCTATCTTTTCCTTGAAGCTGGCCTGGCGCTTTTCGCGCAGCCGGATGCTGAATTCCTTGAGCGGCTCCTGCACGGCGCCGCCATGCTTGTCCACCTGCACCAGCAGGTTGACGATGGCGCTCATGTCGTCGTCCGCGCTCATGTTGACCATGCGCTGGAAGGACTGCTCGCGCGTGCGGCCGGTGTTGTAGAGCTGGTTGGCCAGGGCCAGCTCGCCGCTGATGACGCGCAGCACGCCCTTGAACTCCGAGGCCAGGATCTGCAGGCTCTGGTCCACGCTCAGGCCCACGCCCTGCAGCAGTCTCAGCAGGTCCACGAACAGCGGCAGTTCCTCGACCACCTGCTCGCGCCGGCCCTTGGCCCGCGAGCGCAGAAACCACTTGGGAAGCATGAGCCCCAGGCTCACTCCCACAAAGCCGTAGACCAGCGCAGCGTTCTCGCCGGGGCGCAGCACACCCAGCGCCAGCAGGGGCAGGACCACGCACAGCACCATGCGGCTGGCCACATAGGCCATGCTGCCGTTGCGCGTGCCCACGCCGGCCTGGTCCAGCAGCTTGCGGTCCTCATCGGCCAGCAGGGCCTTGGCCACGCCCCATTGCAGCCAGGCCGGTGGCGGCAGGTTGGCCGCCACCGCCTGCGGGGAATCGGACGAACGCACGTTGATGGACAGCGGGTTGAGCAGTTGCGCGTCGTTGGCCTGCATGGCGCTCTTCGTGGCCGCCTTCGTGGTCGATTCCGAGTCGCGCGCCTGCAGGATCCTGGCGACCTGGCTGGAGGCGCGTGCCGAGCGCCACAGCCTCCACACCAGGGTGGACGCCCACAGCACCAATCCCAGAGCGCCCAGGCCGATGCTGGCGATCCACAGTTGCTGCGTGTTCATGCGTGGCTCCTTGCGCAGACGGGTGGGCGGGCGTGTGCTTGTGCCTGTGCTGTCATGGGTTCACCTCAGCTTGGCCAGCCGGTACAGGAGAAAGGCGCCCAGCGCTTCCAGGGCGGCGGCGACCAGGACCATGGTCTGGCCGCTGTCGTCGTTCCACATGCGCATGAAATAGCCCCGGTTGATCACCATGATCAGCGTCCCCACCACCAGGGGCAGCAGGGCCAGCACCCAGGCCGACATGCGGATCTCGGAGGACAGCGCATGCAGTTCGCGCTCGGCGGACTGGCGGTCGCGGATGTAGGCCGACACGCGCTCGAGCACCAGGTCGGCGCGGCCGCCATAGCGCACGCTCATGCGGAACACGGCGGCCAGCAGGCCGAATTCGGGCAGGCGCCAGTTGCGCTCGAGCTGGCCCATGGCCTGCCCCAGATCGTGCGAGGCACTGAGCATGGCCGCCGCCTGCTGCAGGGCATCGCCCAGCGGATCGGGGACGTTGTTCAGCGCCATCTGGAAGGCCGCATGGGGCGAGTTGCCGATGGAGATCAGGCGGACCATGTTGTCCAGGAAGCCGGGCAGCTGCTGCAGCAGCCTTTCGCGGCGCTTGGCCTGCCGCCGCCAGATGCCCAGGCCCAGAAGCACGGCATAGAGCACGGCCACCACCAGCCCTGCCGCCGCTCCTGCCTGGCTGGCAGCCAGCAGGGCCAGGACCAGGCCGGTGATGGCGAACAGGGCCAGGGTGTTGGATGAGATGCCCCAGGACTGGATGCCCAGGCGCTGGTTCAGCCATTGCACCGCGGCAGGCGCCGGCGCAGGCTGCGGCGCGGCGGGCTTGTAGACAGGCTCGGCCATGGCAAGCGCGGGCGCAATCGCCTCCCTGTGGCCTTCGACGCTGCGCTGCAGGTGCAGCTTGATCGACTGCTCATGCTCCTTGCGGCGCCCGCGCATGATCACCCAAAGCGCCAGTGCCAGCAGCAGGCAGGCCAGCGCGCCAAGGATGAGGATCACGGGTGCCAGGCCTGTCATCGCACGCCTCCGCTGCCGGCCTGCTGCTGCGAGCGCCACCAGCTCAGCAGCTTGGGCGAGTGGGGCGAGATGCCCAGCGAGACCCAGTGGTCGATTTCATGCCCGTCAGGGCCCACCTGGGGCTCGTAGCGGTACAGCTCCTGCATGGAGATCATGTTGTCCGTCATGCCCGTGACCTCGGTCAGCGACAGCAGGCGCCGGCGGCCGTTGGACAGGCGGCCGATCTGCACGATGAAGTCCACGGCATTGGCGATCTGGCGGCGCAGGCTGACCTCGCTGCCCTGGAAGCCCGCAAAGCCTGCCAGCATCTCGGCCCGGTACAGGCACTCGCGCGGCGAGCTGGCGTGGATGGTGCCCATGGAGCCGTCATGGCCGGTGTTCATGGCCTGCAGCAGCTCCAGCACTTCGCCGCCGCGCACTTCGCCGACGATGATGCGGTCGGGCCGCATGCGCAGGCTGTTGCGCAGCAGGTCGCGGATGCTGACGTGGCCCGAGCCGTCGAAGCCGCCGGGGCGGCTTTCCAGCCGCACCACATGGTTGTGGTTGAGGGCCAGCTCGGCCGTGTCCTCGATGGAGACGATACGCTCGCTGGAGGGGATGAAGCTGGCCAGCGCGTTGAGCAGCGAGGTCTTGCCCGAGCTGGTGCCGCCGCTGACCAGGATGTTGCAGCGCGCCTGCACGGCCATCTCCAGGATGCGGCAGATGTCGTGGTTGAAGGTGCCCAGCTGCACCAGCTCGGAAGGCGTCAGCGGGTCCTTGCGGAACTTGCGGATGGAGACCGAGGGGCCGTCGATGGACAGCGGCTCGATGATGACGTTGATGCGCCCGCCATCGGGCAGGCGGGCATCGACCATGGGGCTGGATTCATCGAGACGCCGGCCCAGCGGCGCCAGGATGCGGCGCACGATGCGCAGCACATGCTCGTCGTCCTTGAAGTGCAGGGTCTCGCGCTGCAGCACGCCGCCGCGCGAGACGTAGATGTTGCCATGGCCGTTGATGAGGATGTCCTCGACCCGGGGGTCCTCCAGCAGCGGCTGCAGCGGTCCCAGTCCCGTGAGTTCGCGCGTGAGGGCGCGCGCCACCTGCAGCGCCTCCTGCTCGTTGACGGGCACGGAGTGCAGGCGGATGAAGCTGTCCAGCTCCATCAGCACGAACTGCGCGATGGCAGCCTGCGACCAGCGGCCGAACTCGGCGCCCAGCTCCTCGATGCGGCTGAGCAAATGCTCGTGCGTGCGGTTCTTCAGGTCGAGGAACAGCGCGCTTTGCTCGAACTCGCTGGCCTGTGCGTCCGCCAGATGGGAATAAGCCGTGGTCGTCATGGTGCGTTCAGCTTCTTGTTCGGTGGAAGAAACGGTTCAGTCCGCGGGCGGGCGCGGCCTGATCGCCCGCATGGGCCTGGTGGTGGGTGGTGATCAGCAAGGTGGCGAGCTTGTCCACGGCCTGCACATAGGGCTCCCGCTGCAGGCGGCTGGGCAGCAGCTGGCCCTGGTTGACGGCCTGGGCCAGCTCCCGGCGGCGCTCGGGGATGGTGGCCAGCAGCGGCAGCTGCAGCTGCCTGGCGATCTGCTGGGCCTCCAGTTCGAGCTGGCTGTCGTGCCGGCTGACGATGAGGTGCATGCGTTCGCGCTCGATCTTTTGCTCGTCCAGCTGCCGCAGCAGTTCGGTGGTGGAGACCACGCTGGCCACGCTCTGGTCGCAGACCACCCAGACCTGGCTGGCGCGCAGCGCCACGCGCATGGCCAGGTGGGTGGGGACGACGGCGCCCAGGTCGGCAATCACGTGGCGGAAGTACTGGCGCAGGCGCAGCAGCAGGGCATCGACGTCGGCATACGAGACATCGCGCAGGCGGCTGGACTGGCGCGGCAGCGTGAGCATGCGCAGGCCGCTTTCGTGGCGTGACAGGCCGGTGGAGGCCAGGCGCCGGTCGAAGCGGCGCAGGTTGTTGACGGCCTCGATGAAGTCGAAGTCGCTTTGCGTTCCCATGTACAGGGAGCAGTCGCCGCTGGGATTGCCCAGGTCGATGAGCAGGCCGTCCAGCGTTTCGTTGCTGATTTCGCTGGCGCTGATTTCTTTGCCCTCGATCCGGCCGTGCAGGCGCTTTTGCAGATACCAGGCCAGGTGCGAGACCAGCAGGCTGCTGCCCAGGCCCGCGCGTGCGGACAGGATGGCCGTCAGCGGCGCGCTGGGCGCGCTGGACTGCGGTGCCGGCATGCGCTTGATCAGCTCGCGCACGGTCTGCAGCGCGGTCTGCACGGGCGCGTCCACGTCCAGGAAATCCTGCACGCCGGCACGCAGGGCGGCCAGCATGCACTGCGGGTACTTGGTGCGGCCCACAGCCACGCAGGGCAGGTGGGGGTGGGAGATGTGCAGCTGGGAGGCCAGATGGGCGGCCTCGTCGGTGGACAGCGGGTCGAAATGCACAAAGATGGCATGCGGCATGAAGCGCTGTACCTGCTCCGTGATGTTGTCCTGGAAGCGCGCCACGTGCAGCCGTGTGCCGTCCAGCATGCGCTGCATCCAGGACTGGGCCAGCGCGCTTTCGGGCGTGCCGGCATGGATGAACAGCAGCTCCATCTCCAGCACATCGTCGAGCGGCTGTGGCGGCTGGCGCAGCGCGGCAGTCGATGCAGCGGCGGACGCCGCTGCGGCATGGGGCGGCGCCATCCTGTCCGGTGGCGCCTTGTCCAGCAGCGCCTTGTCCAGCAGCGCTTTTTCCTGGGCCATCGCGTCGGTGGCGGGCTGCAGCTTGCCGGCCAGCGAGGTCGAGGAACGCAGACCCAGCAATGTCTCCAGCGAGGTGGGTGAGCCGATGGCCGGCGAGCCTGTGGCGTCCACAGGCGAATCGGTTGCGGTGGGCTTGCTTGTCATGTCGTCAGTACGAGAAACCGGGTACGGCGGTGTCTTGGTTCATTCCGCCGGCGAGGTAGGGCAGCCAGACCTTGCCGGCGTTGCGCTGCTCGGAGCGCGCGCCCGGCAGCAGGGCTTCGAGGTTGGTGCTGGCGGGCAGCGGGTGGACCAGGCGCGGGGTGACGATGATCACCAGCTCGGTCTCTTCCTGCGTGTAGTTGAGGTTCTTGAAGAAGGTGCCCAGGATGGGCAGGTCGCCCAGCACGGGCACCTTGCTGACGTTGGAGGTGGTGGCGCGGCTGACCAGCCCGCCGATGACGAAGCTCTCGCCATCGGCCAGCTCCACCGAGGTGTCCGCGCGGCGCGTGCGGATGGCGGGCACGGTGACGCCGCTGATGGTCACGCCGCTGTTGAAGTCCAGGTCGCTGGCCTCGGGCGAGACCTTCAGGGCGATGCGCTCGTCCGACAGGATGGTGGGCGTCAGCTGCAGCTTGATGCCGAATTCCTTGTACTGGATGGCAATGTTGCCGTCGCGCGCAGGCACGGGAATCGGCAGCTCGCCGCCGGCCAGGAAGCTGGCGTTCTGGCCGGTCTGTGCCAGCAGGGTCGGCCGGGCCAGCACGCGGGCCATGCCGTTGCCCTCGAGGATGCTCAGCTGCGTGACGATGCCGGCGCCGCTGAAGGCCTTGCCGAAGGTCATCACCAGGCTCATGGCGCTGGCAATGGCCGAGGAGGTGTTGTTGGACACGCTGCCCGATCCCGTGTTGCCCGAGCCCGTGCCGCCCGACCCGGTATTGCCCGTTCCCGTGCCCGTGCCGTTGGTATTGGTGCTGATGCTGCCGACCACGCCGGGGCTGAAGCTGCCGAAGCTGAAGCCCTGGTTGTTGCGCCCGCCGCTGTAGATATTGACGCCTACGCGCTTCATGGCGGATTTCTTGAACTCCACCACCTGCACGTCCACCTGCACGGTGTTGCTCCTGACATCGATCTGCGCGTTGTCCACCAGCGGCGTCTGGGCGGGCGCGCCCAGGCGCAGTTCGGCCACGGCCTGGGCATGCTCGGGGACCGAGGCCAGCCGCTTTTCCAGCAGCAGGTGCTGGCCTCTGACCTGAACCTCCCAGCGCTGGGGAACGCCGCCCTTGCGGGGCCACACCACCAAGCTGGTGCTGCCCTGGGCCTTGGGCGTGAGCAGCAGCTCGGTTCCGCCGGAGCCGGCACTGGCGCCGGAGCCGGAGCCGGAGCCGGAGCCCGGCGTGGCGCGCAGCAGTTTCACATCCAGCACATTGGGGTCGCCCACGGCGATGCGGACCGGGGCGTCGGCCAGCGCCATCAGGTGCTGGCGCCCGGCCACCAGCTGCAGGGATTCGCCAGAAAGCATGTCGCCGGCACCAGGGTTGGCCATGCCCTGGCCGGCAGCGGTGTCCGCTGGGGCAGACACCGCTGGCGTCAAGGCCAGCAAGGCCATGCTGCCGCACAGCGTCCAGACCGCCCTCTGCAGCGGCGTGGCCCCGGCCGTCGAGATGTTCTTGCACTTCATGGCATCTCCCTCTTGTTGTGTGTTGTCAGTAGTTCACCATCTGCACGGCCGCTCCGTTGTGCAGCTCCACCGTGCGTTCGCGCGGGACCCGCTGCGGCTGCGGCCGCACGGCGGGCGCGAGGGCCGTCATGGGCTGCGCGGCCGGCTTGCGGATGTTCCTGGCGTCGGCGCCGGTGGCCAGGTCCTGCATGCGCAGGCCGGCGAAGGCGCGGTCTGCACCCTCCAGCGTCTGGTCCTTCCTGAGGCGGCCGGCCACCGGCTGCAGCGCGCCGGGCAGGGCGGCGAAGAGCTTGGGATCGGGCACGGACAGGTCGTCCGGGTTGCGCAGCGCCAGGGTGAGCTGGCCGAATTTCTCGGCCAGCGTGAGGCGCTCCACATCGTCCAGCGGCACGGCCAGCACGGCCGATTGCACGTTCTCAGGGCGCTGGCCTGCCTGATCGCCGGCGCTGGCGCGGCGCAGCGGCGAGCCTGACGACTCCTTGTCCTGCTGTGCCTGGC
>NZ_JTKZ01000914.1:0-7707 GCF_000799035.1 Delftia sp. ZNC0008 | reverse complement strand
CCGCGTTCTATGTGGAGCGTCTGATGACGGGCGCGCGCCATATCGAGGTACAGATCCTGGGCGACGGCGGCGCAGGCCCCATCGCGCTGGGCGAGCGCGAATGCACGCTGCAGCGGCGCTTCCAGAAGCTGGTGGAGATCGCGCCCAGCCCCAGCCTGGCGCAGCCGCTGCGCGAGCGCATCACGCGCGACGCGCTGCGCATGGCCGCCGAGATCGGCTACGAGAGCCTGGGCACCTTCGAATTCCTGGTCGATGCCGCCTCCGACTCCCTGCCCTATGTGTTCATCGAGGCCAACCCGCGCCTGCAGGTGGAGCACACCATCACCGAGGAAGTCTTCGGCATCGACCTGGTGCAGGCCCAGATCCGCATTGCGGCGGGCGATCACCTGGGCGAGCTGGGCCTGGATGCCAGGACACCCCCCGCGCCGCGCGGCTATGCCATGCAGTGGCGCATCAATGCCGAGACGCTGGATGCCGCAGGCCATTCGCGCCCCGGCAGCGGACGCATAGGCGCATTGCAGTGGCCGGCCGGCCCCGGCATCCGCATCGACACGCATGCGGTGGCGGGCGCCAGCCCCTCGCCGCACTACGACACGCTGCTGGCCAAGCTCATCGTGCACAGCAGCGGGTCGCGCTTTGAAGACGTGCTTCGACGCGCACGTCGCGCGCTGGACGAATGCCGCATCGACGGGCTGGCCACCAACCTGCCGCTGCTGCAGGCGCTGGCCCGGCGGCCCGAGATGGCATCGCAGGCCGTGCACACACGCTGGCTCGAAGAGGCCCTTCCCGAATTGGTGGCGGACGCCCAGGCGCTGGCCGAAGGCGCGCAACGCACGGCTGTGGCCGCCGATGTTCCGGTGGCGGACGAGGCTGCTGGCGCGCCCGTCCCCGAAGGCGCCATCACGGCCCCCATGCCCGCGCGCATCGTGCAGTGGAGCGTGGCCGTGGGCGATGTCGTAGCCGCAGGCACCGAACTGGGCGTGCTCGAAGCCATGAAGATGGAGCATGTGCTGCTGGCGCCGCAGGCCGGCACCATCACCCAACGGCTGGCCGAGGCCGGTGCCTATGTGGCCCAGGACCAGCCCCTGCTGGTGCTGGCCGCCGCCGAAGGCGTGCAGGCCGACGCACGCGCGCAGCAGATCGCCCAGGACCCGGACCACATCCGCGCCGACCTGCGCCGCGTCATCGACCGCCATGCCTTCACGCTGGACACCGCCCGGCCCGAGGCCATGGCCAAACGCCATGCCCAGGGCGGCCGCAGCGCGCGCGAGAACATCGCCGATCTTTGCGATGAGGGCAGCTTCATCGAGTACGGCGCGCTGGCCATTGCCGCGCAGACGCGCCGACGCAGCATGGACGACCTGATCGCCAACACGCCGGCCGACGGCATGGTCACGGGCATGGGCTCCATCAACGGCGCGCAGTTCGGCCAGGAGCGCTCGCGCGCCGTCGTCATGGCCTATGACGCCACCGTGCTGGCCGGCACCCAGGGCGCGCGCAACCATGCCAAGACCGACCGCATGCTGGGCATTGCGCTGGCCCAGAAGCTGCCCGTGGTGCTGTTCGCCGAAGGCGGCGGCGGGCGGCCCGGCGATACCGACACGCCCGTGGTCGCGGGCCTGCATGTGCACACCTTCGCCGCCTATGCGGCCCTGTCGGGCCAGGTGCCGGTGATCGGCATTGCACACGGCCGCTGCTTTGCGGGCAATGCAGCCCTGCTGGGCTGCAGCGACGTGATCATCGCCACGCGCGCCAGCTGCATCGGCATGGGCGGGCCGGCCATGATCGAGGGCGGCGGGCTGGGCGTCTTCCGGCCCGAGCAGATCGGTCCCAGCAGCGTGCAGCATGCCAATGGCGTGATCGACGTACTGGTCGAGGACGAGGCCCAGGCCGTGGCTGCAGCGCGCCACTATCTTTCGTTCTTCCAGGGCCGCACCACGGACTGGACCGCGCCCGACACGCGCGCCCTGCGCCATGTGGTGCCCGAGAACCGGCTGCGTGCCTATGACACGCGTGCGGCCATGGCGCATCTGGTGGACGAAGGCAGCCTGCTGCTGCTGCGCACGGGCTTTGGCGCAGGCATCCACACCGGGCTGGCGCGCATCGAAGGCCGGCCCGTGGGGCTGATGGCCAACAACCCCTCCCACCTGGGCGGCGCCATCGACGCCGATGCGGCCGACAAGGCCGCGCGCTTCATGCAGCTGTGCAACGCCCATGGCCTGCCCATCGTGAGCCTGGTGGACACGCCGGGCTTCATGGTCGGCCCCGAGATCGAGAAGACCGCCCAGGTGCGCCATGTCAGCCGCCTGTTCGTCACGGCGGCCAAGCTGCGCGTGCCGTATTTCAGCGTGGTGCTGCGCAAGGGCTACGGCCTGGGGGCCATGGGCATGACGGCGGGCAGCTTCCATGCGCCGGTGTTCAACGTGGCCTGGCCCACGGGCGAGTTCGGCGCCATGGGTCTGGAAGGCGCCGTGCGCCTGGGCTTTCGCAAGGAACTGCAGGCCCTGCCCGAGGGCGCCGAACGCAACGCTCTGTTCGACCGGCTGCTGGCCCAGCAGTACGCCCACGGCGAGGCCATGCACATGGCCGGCACGCTGGAGATCGACGCCGTCATCGACCCCGCCGACACGCGCGCCTGGCTGTCGCGCGGCCTGGCGGGGGCGCGCGTGGCACCCGCCCAGGCGGGCTTCGTGGACACCTGGTAGGCCCTGAAAACGCTGCAGGCGGCGTGCTAAGCTGATCCTCTTTTCGACGAACACGATGGCGGGCCCGCTCAAGCGGGCCCCGCTGCCTCTGGAGACCTTCCCATGCCCGGACTTCTGCCCGATATCGATCCCGACGGCCTGCTCGAATTCTCGGTGGTCTACACCGACCGCGCGCTCAACCACATGTCCAAGCGCTTCGCGGGCGTGATGCAGGACATCCTCACCACGCTGCAGGAGGTCTACCACGCCCACACGGCCGTGCTGGTGCCGGGCAGCGGCACCTTCGGCATGGAGGCCGTGGCGCGCCAGTTCGCCAATCGCGAAAAGGTGCTCATCGTGCGCAACGGCTGGTTCAGCTACCGCTGGACCCAGATCTTCGAGGAAGGCGGACTGGGCGGTGGCGCCGTGGTCTGCAAGGCGCGCCGCCAGGGCCCGGGCAGCCAGGACCCCTGGGCGCCCTGCGCGGCCGAGGACGTGGCCGCCGCCATCCGCACTGAAAAACCCAAGGTCGTGTTCGCGCCCCATGTGGAGACGGCCAGCGGCATCATCCTCAGCGACAGCTACCTGCGCGCCGTGGCCGATGCCGCGCACGAGGTGGGTGCGCTCTTCGTGCTGGACTGCGTGGCCTCGGGCGCCATGTGGGTGGACATGGAAAAGACCGGCGTGGACGTGCTGATCAGCGCGCCGCAAAAGGGCTGGAGCAGCTCGCCGTGCTGCGCCATGGTCATGCTCTCGCAGCGCGCGCGCGAAGCCATCGAGCACACGCAAAGCTCCAGCTTCTCCTGCGACCTCAAGAAGTGGATGCAGATCGCCGAGGGCTACGAAAAAGGCCAGCACGCCTACCACACCACCATGCCCACCGACGCCCTGGTCCGCCTGCGCGACGTGATGCTGGAGACGCGTGCCTACGGCTTCGCCAAGGTGCGCGACGAGCAGATCGCCCTGGGCGCCAAGGTGCGCGCACTGCTGGAGTCGCGCGGCTTTCCCAGCGTGGCGGCCGAAGGCTGGAAGGCCCCCGGCGTGGTCGTCAGCTACACCACCGACCCCGGCATCCAGAGCGGCAAGAAGTTCATGGAAGCCGGCCTGCAGACCGCCTCGGGCGTGCCCCTGCAGTGCGACGAAGGCCCGGACTTCAAGACCTTCCGCATCGGCCTGTTCGGCCTGGAAAAATGGCACAACGTGGACCGCACCGTCGGCCACATCGCCAAAGCGCTGGACGACATCGGTGTCCCCGCCAAGGCGTGAACCGAACCCGCTGCAAACATTGCATTGAAAGAGCCCTCATGAACAAGACCCTCACCACCCTGGCCGCCTCCTGCGGCCTGATGCTCGCCGCATTCACCGGCGTGGCGGCCCATGCGGCCGAGCCCGTCACCACGGCCAGCGGCCTGGTCTATGAAAGCCTCAAGGAAGGCACGGGCGCCAGCCCCAAGGCCAGCGACACGGTGCGCGTGCACTACCGCGGCTACTTCCCCGACACGGGCAAGGACTTCGACAGCTCCATCACGCGCGGCCAGCCCATCGAGTTCCCCCTGACCGGCGTGATTCCCTGCTGGACCGAAGGCGTGCAGAAGATGAAGGTCGGCGGCAAGGCCAAGCTGACCTGCCCGCCCTCCATCGCCTACGGCAGCCGTGGCGCGGGCAGCGTGATCCCGCCCAACGCCACGCTGAACTTCGAGGTGGAACTGCTGGGCATCAAGTGATGGCCGGCCCGCTGGCCGGGCCATCCCCCGCCTGATGCGAAGCCGGCCTGCGGGCCGGCTTTTTCACGGTCGCTGAAAGGAAGACGTCGTGGACCCTCGCAAACCGCTGGACGCGCGCGCCGCCGCGCTGATGCTCATGCTGTGCCTGATCTGGAGCCTGCAGCAGATCCTGCTCAAGGCCACGGCCGATGCCATCGCGCCCACGCTGCAGATCGCGCTGCGCTCGGGCGCGGGCGCCGTGCTGGTGTGGCTGTTCATGCGCTGGCGCGGCATGCGCGTGCAGTGGGGCGACGGCAGCTGGCGCCCGGGCCTGGCCGTGGGCACGCTGTTTGCGCTGGAATTCCTGCTGGTGGGCGAGAGCATCAACCACACCTCGGCCGCCCATGTGGTGGTCTTCCTGTATTCCGCTCCCGTGTTCGCGGCGCTGGGCCTGCACTGGAAGCTGCCCTCGGAGCGCCTGGCGCCGCTGCAATGGCTGGGCATCGTGCTGGCCTTTGCCGGCATTGCGCTGGCCTTCCTTGGCGGCGGCAAGCCTTCGAAGGCAGCCGGCGCCGCCATGCTGCTGGGCGACCTGCTGGCGCTGGCCGCCGGCGTGGCCTGGGGCGCCACCACGGTGGCCATCCGCACCACGCGGCTGGCATCGCTGCCCGCCGCGCAGACCCTGCTCTACCAGCTGGCCACCGGCTTTGCGCTGCTGCTGCCCGCCGCCTTCCTGCTGGGCCAGACCCGCTTCGAGCCCACGCCCCTGGCCTGGGCGGGCCTGGCCTTCCAGTCCGTGCTGGTCTGCTTCGTGAGCTTCCTGGTCTGGTTCTGGCTGCTCACGCAATACCTGGCCTCGCGCCTGGGCGTGTTCTCGTTCATGACGCCCATCTTCGGCGTGGTCTTCGGTGCCTGGCTGCTGAGCGAGCCCATCGAGCCCAACTTCCTGGCGGGGGCGCTGATGGTGCTGGCAGGGGTGCTGCTGGTGAGCGGGTATGGGTGGCTGAAGTCGCTCAGGCGGTGAGGCCAGGGATCAGGCCGGCCGGGGTAGCGGATCCGTGCCCTCGTTGAGCACGGAAAGATAGCGCTGATAGCTGAAGACCCGGCCTCGCTTGCGGCCGGTCACTTCCTCGATGATGCCCAGGCGCTGCAAGTCGGCGAGCGCCGTGTTGACGGTAGGCGAGGACAGTCCCGTCTGCCGGACCAGCTGGTTTGACGTCAGGAAGGGGTTGAGCTGGAACAGGTCGTGGATGCGCAGCGTGGAGCTGGCGCGTTCGCCTTCGGTCGCGATGCGTTCGCGGTCCTGCCTGAACAGATCGACGATATGCGTGGCGGCCTCGAAGGCCTGGTTCGCGGTCTGTGCCACGCCGGTGAGAAAGAAGTCGAGCCAGGCTTCCCAGTTGCCGTTCTCGCGCACTTCCTGCAGCAGCCGGTAGTACTCGGCCCGATGCGTCTTGAGAAATAGGCTGAGGTAGAGCAGCGGCTTGTTCAGCACGCCGTTGATGCAGAGGTACAGCGTGACCAGCAGGCGGCCGATACGGCCATTGCCATCGAGGAACGGATGCAGTGTCTCGAATTGCACGTGCAGCAGGCCGGCCTTGATGAGGGCGGGCAGGCGGGAGGCATCTTCGTGCATGAAGCGTTCAAAGGCGTCGAGGCAGGGGCCGAGCTCGTTGACAGGCGGCGGCACAAACAAGGCATTGCCTGGACGCGTGCCGCCAATCCAGTTCTGCGAGCGCCGGAACTCGCCGGGGCTCTTGGTGCCGCCGCGTCCGCTTTGCAGCAGCCGGCCATGCATCTCGCGGATCAGGTGCAGTGACAGCGGCAGGTCCCGCAGGCGCTCCAGTCCGTACATCATCGCGTCCACATAGTTCGAAACTTCGCGGATGTCGTCGATGGGCTGGCCCGCCTGGGCCTCGGCTTCGAAGCGCAGCAGGTCCGACAGCGTCGATTGCGTGCCCTCGATCTGCGAAGAAAGCACGGCCTCCTTGCGCACGTACATGTAGAGGAACAGCTCCTGGCGGGGCAGCAGCATGGTGATGCCATCGAGCCGTCCCAGCGCACGCTCGGCAAGGCTGAGCTTTTCCAGGAGGACGAGCACATCGATGGCCGGCTCCGGCGGCAGCGGTGGCGGCACGAAGGCGCGCACCTTTTCGCCTGCTGCGGATGTCTCGATGAAGCGGCCAAGCCGCTGGCTGGTAGGGGAATCGGGCATGGGGCTGACTATGGCTTTGGACGCTTATTTAAGCAAATGCGGTTTTTCTTAAATAACGAGAGCGCCAAGTTAAGCTGACTTAAATAAGCCTTCGTCTCAAGGCGGCGGGCCGGCCGCATGACCCCTCATGCCAGTCCCAGTCGCCGCGCCAGCCGCTGCAGGTTGGCGCGGTCCATCTGCAGCTCGCGTGCGGCGGCGGCCCAGCTGCCGTGGTGGCGCTGCAGGCTGGCCTTGATCAGCTGGCGTTCGTAGCTTTCGACGGCATTGCGCAGGCCTTGGGGGCTGGCGCCGGGTGATGCGACCTGTGGGACGGGCAGGGTCGGGGTGGCCGTCGCCGAGGGCTGCGCGTCATCCCGGAGATCGGCCTGCCCCAGCGTGACCATGCGTGCCCGGCCACCGGCCGGAGTGCCGGAGGGCGCACGGCTGAGCGCCCGCAGCACGCCGCGGCTGATGAGGTGCTCCAGTTCCCGGACATTGCCGGGCCAGTCCTGGGCGAGCAAGGCCGATTGCGCAGCGGGGTGCAGGCGCAGTCCGCCCAGGCCCAGGCGGGAACGGTTTTCCTCGAGGAAGAAGCCGGCCAGCATCAGCACGTCGCTGTCGCGCTCGCGCAGAGCGGGCACGCGCAACGGGTAGACGCTCAGGCGGTGGAAGAAATCGGCGCGCATGCGGCCGGCCGCCACCTCGGCGGCCAGGTCGCGGTTGGTGGCGGCGATCACGCGCACGTCCACATGGTGCTCGCGGTCCGAACCCAGGCGCTGCAGCTGGCCGCTTTGCAGCACGCGCAGCAGCTTGGCCTGCACGGGTAGGGACAGCTCGCCCACTTCGTCCAGGAACAGCGTGCCCTGGTCGGCCTGCTCGAACTTGCCGCTGCGCTCGGACAGCGCGCCCGTGAAGGCGCCGCGCACATGGCCGAACAGCTCGCTTTCGACCAGGTTGTCGGGCAGGGCCGCGCAGTTGATGCTGACCAGCGCCCGGCCTGCACGCGCCGACTGCGCATGCACGGCCTGGGCCACCAGTTCCTTGCCCGTGCCGGTCTCGCCCGTGATCAGCACATTGAGGTCGCTGGCCGCGACCAGGGCGATGTCCTTTTGCAGCGCGCGCATGG
>NZ_JTKZ01000067.1:0-10021 GCF_000799035.1 Delftia sp. ZNC0008 | reverse complement strand
CCGCGTTGAGCGCCGCCGAGACGGCCGCGTAGAACTCGGGCGACAGCGCATTGCGCGCGGCCACGTTGTTGTTGGACAGCACCAGCACGGCGCCTTCGCGGCGGGTCAGCAGGACTTGGTTCGCTTCGGTCATGGCGGCTTTCCTTGGCTCAGTGTTGCGAGCCGAGTGCGATGTAACGCGACAGATGGTGGTCCTCGTCGCCGAACTGGTGGTCGATCATGACCAGGCGCTTGGCGTAGTGGGCCAGGGGCAGCTCCCAGGTCATGCCGATGCCGCCATGCATCTGGATGCTTTCCTCGGCCACCAGGGTGCCGATGCGGCCGATGCTGTACTTGGCGGCCGACAGGGCCTTCTCGCGCGCCACGCGGTCTTCGTCCGCAATGGCGGCGGCCGCGTTGATCACGGCCGAGCGCGCCTGCTCCACTTCCAGCAGCAGGTCGGCCATGCGGTGCTGCAGGGCCTGGAAGCTGCCGATGGGCACGCCGAACTGCTTGCGCGTGCGCAGGTACTCCAGCGTCTGGTCCTTGGCCACGTCCATGGCACCCACGGCCTCGGCGGTCAGCGCCAGCACGGCGTAGCCGCTGATGCGTTCCAGCAGGGACAGGCCCTGGCCTTCGGCGCCCAGCAGGGCGTCTGCGCCGACCTGCACCTTGTCCAGCACCAGCTCGGCCGCGCGGCCGCCCTCGATGCGGTTGTAGCCGCGCTTTTGGATGCCTGCGGCATTGCCGGGGACCAGGAACAGGCTGATGCCGGCCTCGTCGTACTGGCTGCCCGAGGTGCGGGCCGAGACCAGCAGCAGGTCGGCCTTCTCGCCGAAGGCGACCACGCCCTTGGCGCCGTTCAGCACCCAGCCGTCGCCGCTGCGCACGGCCGTGGTGGCGACGTTGTTGAGCTCGTAGTGGCTGCCGGGCTCGTCATGGGCCAGGGCCGCAATGGACGTGCCGCCGATGATGGCTGCCAGCTGTTCCTTTTGCGCATCGCTGCCGGCCGCGATCAGGGCCTGGCCCACGACCAGGGCGCCCAGCAGCGGCTCGGCCACCAGGCCGCGGCCCAGGCATTCGAAGACCACGCTGATGTCGAAGCCCTGGCCGCCGAAGCCGCCAGCGTCTTCCGGGAACAGCGCGCCGATGGCGCCGATGTCCGCGAACTGCCCGTACAGCAGCGGGCTGTGGCCTTCCTCGCCATAGGCGACGTGGTTGCGCGCCTCGATGGCGTACTGCTCGGAGACGAAGCGGTTGAGGCTGTCCGCCAGCATGCGGCGGTCTTCGGTGTGTTCGAAGTTCATGTTCCGTTTTCCTTGCCGGATCAGAGGCCCAAGATCATCTTGGAGATGATGTTCTTCTGGATTTCGTTGGAGCCGCCGAAGATCGACAGCTTGCGGTAGTTGAAGTACGCGGCGGCGGCCGTGGCGGCAGCCGCGTCGCCGATGGCGGGCTGGTCGTAGCCGGCCTGCAGGGCCTCTTCGATGAAGGGCGCGGCGTAGGGTCCCATGGCGCGGCGCACCAGGGACAGGATTTCCTGGCGGATCTCGGTGCCGCGGATCTTGAGCATGGAGCTTTCGGCGCCCGGCACGCCGCCGCCGGCCACGGCGGCGATCACGCGCAGGTTGGTGGTCTTCATGTTCTCCAGGTCGATCTCGACCTTGGCCAGGCGGGCCGCGAACAGCGGGTCCTGCGTCAGCGGCTTGCCGTTGCGCAGCATGCGGCCGGCGACGGCCTTGAGCTTTTCCAGGCCGGCCACCGAGAAGCCCACGCCCGCGATGTTGGTGCGCTCGTAGGTCAGCAGGTACTTGGCGTAGGTCCAGCCCTTGTTCTCCTCGCCGACCAGGTTCTCCACGGGCACCTTGACGTCGGTGAAGAAGACTTCGTTGACCTCGTGCTCGCCGTCCAGCGTGATGATGGGGCGCACTTCCACGCCGGGCGAGTTCATGTCCACCAGCAGGAAGCTGATGCCCTGCTGCGCCTTGGCCTCGCGGTTGGTGCGCACCAGGCAGAAGATCATGTTGGCGTGCTGGCCCAGCGTGGTCCAGGTCTTCTGGCCGTTGACGATGTAGTGATCTCCATCGCGCACGGCCGACGTCTTGACCGAGGCCAGGTCCGAACCCGAACCCGGCTCCGAATAGCCCTGGCACCACCAGTCGGCGCCATTGAGGATGCGCGGCAGCCAGTGGGCCTTCTGCGCCTCGTTGCCGTACTTGATCAGGACGGGGCCCAGCATGCTCAGCCCGAAGGGCACGATGCGCGGCGTGCCCGCCAGCGCGCATTCATGCTCGAAGATGAATTTCTGCACCGCGCTCCAGCCCGGGCCGCCGTGCTGCTCGGGCCAGTGGTTGGCCAGCCAGCCGCGCTCGTTGAGGATGGCGTGCCAGCGCTCCATGTCCTGCTTGGTCAGCTGCAGGCCGTTCTTGACCTTGTGCGACAGGTCCTCGGGCAGCTTGTCCTTGAGGAAGCCGCGAACCTCGTCGCGGAAGGCCAGTTCTTCAGTCGTAAATTGCAAATCCATTGCTATTCCTCAGTAATCCTTGGCGTCGTATGCCGTTCGCAGCCCCTGAAATTGGCATGCCCCACGCGGGGGACGCCGAGCAAGGGCCGCCCCGCAGCGAAGGTGTCGTTCCCCTCCCGCGAAGCGAGAGAGGGCGCCGTGCAACGGGGGAAGCGGCGCCAGCCGCTCAGGGGGTGCTTATTCAATAAATTTCGAACAGGCCTGCGGCGCCCATGCCACCAGCGATGCACATGGTGACCACGCCCCACTTGACTGACGCGTCCCGGGCCTTGCGGCGCCGGCCTTCCAGCAGGATGTGGCCGGCCAGGCGCGCACCCGTCATGCCGAAGGGGTGGCCGATGGAGATGGCGCCGCCGTTGACGTTCAGGCGCTCGTTGGGAATGCCCAGCTTGCGCTGGCAGTACAGGGCCTGTGAGGCGAAGGCCTCGTTGAGTTCCCACAGGTCGATGTCCTCGACCTTGAGGCCGTGGCGTGCCAGCAGCTT
This sequence comes from Delftia sp. ZNC0008, assembly GCF_000799035.1. Taxonomy (NCBI): domain Bacteria; kingdom Pseudomonadati; phylum Pseudomonadota; class Betaproteobacteria; order Burkholderiales; family Comamonadaceae; genus Delftia; species Delftia sp. ZNC0008. The sequence continues at coordinate 7,034 of NZ_JTKZ01000067.1, read as the reverse complement.
GGGGACCGCGAAGACGGGGCCGATGCCCATTTCGTCAGGCTCGCAGCCGGCCACGGCAAAGCCGCGGAAGGCGCCCAGCGGGGACAGGCCCAGGCGCTCGGCCTGCCTGGCTTCCATCAGCACACAGGCCGACGATCCATCGGACAGCTGCGAGGCATTGCCGGCCGTGATGAACTGGTCCGGGCCCTTGACGGGTTCCAGCTTGGCCAGGCCTTCCAACGTGGTGGAGGCGCGGTTGCAGTTGTCCTTGGTGGCGACCACGTCGCGGTAGGTGATCTCGCCCGTGTCCTTGTTCTTCTCGGCCATGCGCGTGGCGCAGGCAATGATTTCGTCCTTGAACAGGTCGGCGGCCTGGGCGGCGGCCGTGCGCTGCTGGCTTTGCAGCGAGAAGGCGTCCTGGTCCTCGCGGCTGATGCCGTAGCGGCGCGCCACGATGTCGGCCGTGTCGATCATGGCCATGTACAGCGCGGGCTTGTGCTCGACCAGCCAGGGGTCCATGTCGGTGGGCAGGTTGTTGCCGGGACGGATGCCCGAGATGGTCTCGATGCCGCCGGCCAGCATGGCGTCCACGCCCTCGGCCACGATGCGGCCCGCCGCGATGGCGATGGACTGCAGGCCCGAGGCGCAAAAGCGCGTGATGGTCGTGCCCGCGATGGACAGGGGCAGCTCGGCGCGCAGCACGGTCTGGCGGCCCAGGTTGCGGCCCTGGAAGCCGTCGGGGTTGCCGCAGCCCAGGATCAGGTCCTCGATCATGGCCGGGTCGATGCCCGAGCGCTCGACCGCGGCCTTGACCGAGAAGGCCGCCAGCTGGGCGGCGGGCGTGAGGTTGAACTCGCCGCGGTGCGACTTGGTCAGGGGCGTGCGGGCAGTGGAAACGATGACGGCTTCGCGCATGGTCGGTCCTTGCTTGTCTCTTGGGAATTTCTATTGCTTGTTGTCGGCGCGGCCCAGTCGGGGACACCGAGGAAGGGCCTACGCCGGCCGCGCCGCCCCGCACCGAGGGTGTCGTCCCCCTCCCGCGTAGCGAGAGAGGGCGTCGTGCACACGGGGGAAGCCGCGCAGCGGCTCAGGGGGTGATCAGTTACGCCGCCTTGTTCAGGCTTTCGAAATCGCGGCCTTCGGCGACCAGCTTTTCGAGCAGGGGAGCGGGCTTCCAGAACAGCGCGTCTTCCTTGGCGAATTCGCGGATGTCGGCCAGCACCTTGTCCAGACCTTGCATGTCGGCCCACTTCATGGGGCCGCCACGAAAGCGCGGGAAGCCGTAGCCGGACAGGAAGGTCACGTCCACGTCCAGCGGGCGCAGGGCAATGCCCTCTTCCACCACCTTGGCGCCTTCGTTGACCATGGCGGCCATGTAGCGGCGCATGATTTCCTCAGGGGTGAATTGGCGCGGCGTCACGCCCTTCTTGGCGCGCTCGGCATCGACGATGGCCAGCACTTCGGGGTCGGGCTGGCCGACGCGCGCGCCCTGCGGGTAGAGGTAGAAGCCACGGCCCGTCTTCTGGCCGAACCAGCCGCGCTCGCAGACGCGGTCGGCCACTTCGACGTAGCGGGCCTTGGGATCGCGCGTGGCAGCGCGCCGCTTGCGCGTGGCCCAGCCGATGTCGCCGCCGGCCAGGTCGGTGACCTGGAACGGGCCCATCGGGTAGCCGAAGCCGCGCACGGCCTCGTCGATCTCGTAGGGGCTGGCGCCGTCTTCCATGATGTAGTCGGCCGCCTGCTTGTAGACGGCCAGGATGCGGTTGCCGATGAAGCCGTCGCAGACGCCGGCGCGCACGGGCACCTTCTTCATGCGCTTGGCCAGCTCGAAGGCCGTGGTCACCACGTCGGGCGCCACCTTGGCGGGCACCACGATCTCCAGCAGCTTCATGATGTTGGCGGGGCTGAAGAAGTGCAGGCCGATCACGTCCTGCGGGCGCGAGGTGGCGGCGGCAATGGCGTCGATGTCCAGGTAGGAGGTGTTGGTAGCCAGCACGGCGCCGGGCTTGCAGACGCGGTCCAGTTCCTTGAACACGGCCTTCTTGACTTCGAGGTCCTCGAACACGGCCTCGATCACCAGGTCCACATCGCGGATTGCGTCATAGGAGGTGCTGGGCGTGTAGCGCGCCATGACGGCGGCCTTGGCCTCCTCGGTCATGCGGCCCTTGGCGATCAGGCCGTTGTAGACCTTCTCCACATTGGCCTGGCCGCGCGCGATGGACTCGGCGTCGCGCTCGATCATGGTCACGGTGAGGCCCGCGTCCAGCGCGGACACCGTGATGCCGGCGCCCATGGTGCCGCCGCCGATGACGGCGATCTTGGCAAAGTGGCGCGGCGCAGCGGCCTTGGCTTCGGGAATCTTGGCGGTTTCGCGCTCGGCGAAGAAGGCGTGGATCAGGCCGGCGCGCTGCGGGCTGTTCAGGCACTCCACGAACAGGGCGCGCTCCTTGGCGATGCCTTCGTCGAAGGGCAGCTCCACGGCGGCGCGCACGCATTCCACGATCTTCAGCGGCGAGAACAGGCCGCGGCTCTTCTTGGCGGTGTCGGCGGCCAGCGCGTCGAGTTCGGCCAGCGCGGCGGCCTTGTCGGCAATCTCGATGTCACGCGTGCGGCGCGGCGCGGTATTGGTTGCCAGCAGCTCGTTGGCGTAGGCCAGGCCTGCGGCCGTGGCGTCGGTGCCGTCCACCAGCTTGTCCACCAGGCCGGCAGCGAGCGCGGCCTTGGCCGACAGGTGCTTGCCGCTGAGCATGAGGTCGGCGGCCGCCTTCACGCCCATCAGGCGCGGTGCGCGCTGCGTGCCGCCAGCGCCGGGCAGCAGGCCCAGGTTGACTTCGGGCAGGCCGAGCTTGGCAGCCGGCAAAGCCAGGCGGTAGTGGGCCGACATGGCCACTTCCAGGCCGCCGCCCAGGGCCGGGCCATGGATGGCGGCGACCACGATCTTGTCGGAGGCTTCGAGACGATTGAGCACCTCGGGCAGCGAGGGCGGCATGGCGGGCTTGCCGAATTCGCGGATGTCTGCTCCGGCGATGAAGGCCTTGCCCTCACCCACGATGAGCACGGCCTTGACGGCGGCATCCGATTCGGCCTGCTCCACGGCGGCCAGCAGGCCGGCGCGCACGGCCTGGCCCAGGGCATTCACGGGGGGGTTGTTGATGCTGACCACCAGCACGGCGCCGTCAAGGCGGGTCTGGACCACGGAAGCCTGGGCTTGTTCGCTCATCTGCATGTCTCCGAACTTGGGTTTTCCACTCAAAACATCCATTCTTGCCACGACAATGGTTCTTTACAATCCCATGAATGATTGACAGACTGTAAAAACGTATTTGACAGTGTTGAACACCCCCTGAGGCGCTTGCGCGCCTTCCCCCTCTCTGCTTGCTTCGCAAGGGAGGGGGACGACAGCCTCGGTGCGGGGCGGCGCGGCCGGCGTAGGCCCTTCCTCGCTGCCCCTGGCTTTGGAGCGCGCCAGTTTCATAGGCTGTGGGCGAAGCAAAGTATCTGGACATACCTATGGATCTGAACTCGCTGACCCTGCTGGTGGAAATCATCGATAGCGGCAATCTGAGCCAGGCGGCGCGCAAGCTGAAGATGACGCGGGCCAATGTGAGCTATCACCTGACGCAGCTCGAAAAATCGGTGGGGGTGCAGCTGGTGCGGCGCACCACGCGGCGCGTGGAGCCGACCGAGGTGGGGATGCGGATGTACGAGCATGGCCGCGCAATCCAGAACGAGATGATGTCGGCGCGCGAGACGATCACGTCGCTGGGCCAGGGGATGGCAGGGCGCGTGGGGCTGAGCGTGCCCAGCGGCTATGGACAGATCGTGATGAGCGACTGGCTGATCGAGTTCAAGCGGCTGTATCCGGCCATCGTGCTGGATGTGCTGTTCGAGAACCGGGCCGACCATTTGCGCGACGAGGTGGACATCGCCATCCGCGTGATCCAGGAGCCGCCGCTGTCGGTGATTGCGCGCAGCCTGGGCAATGTGCACTACGTGGCCTGCGCCTCACGCGAGTATGCGCAGCAGCACGGCCTGCCCGCCACGCTCTACGAGCTGCGCAACAGCCCGCTGATCACGGCCGGCGTGATGGGCCGCCAGCTGCGCCTGTCGGCCTACCAGGGAACGGACCGCCAGGAGGTGCTGCTGGCGCCGACCATGATCTCCGAGCACTTCCCCTTCCTGCGTCAGGGCATTCTGGCGGGCCTGGGCGTGGGCCTGGTGCCCGACTACGTGGTGCAGGACAAGGTGGCCAGCGGCGAGGTGGTGCTGACCCTGCAGGAGTACCGCCTGAGCATCTTCGGCACCCACATGTACCTGCTGTACCTGCCCGACCGCCACCAGACGCGGGCCGTGCGCACCTGCATCGACTTCCTGCTGGCCAAGGCCGGCCAGGGTGGCAGCGGCAGCGCCGATGCCGCCGCCACCTGACTCAGCGGCGATACCAGCCGCCGGGACGCTGGTACCAGCCGCGCGGCCCATGGTCCCAGCGGTGCGGGCGCCAGGCATAGCCGGGATGCGGCGGCGCCGCCCAATAACCAGGACGCCAGGCATAACGGCCGCCACCCCAGCCCCAGGAGCCGCCGATCCAGACATGGACCGGCGAGGGAGCGACCGGAATGACCTCGGTCTGCACCGGCGGCGGCGCCATGGGCGCATAGACCACCTCGCCCGAAGGACCTACGGGATAGGCAGGCGCCACCACGCAGCCGGTCAATGCCACCGCGGCGGCAGCCAGGACCAGGGCCGGAACCAGGCGACGGCCCGGCGTTTGAATGAATACAGGCTTCACGATGCACTCCTGGCCGCGCTTAGTACGGCCATGCAGATACAACGAAAAAGCCCCTGCCGGTTGTTGACAGGGGCTTGTGAAGCCTGGGTAAAGATCAAGTCTGGCTGTACGTGGGGTTGAGACGGGCCCTACATCCAAGGGTTCAAGACGCGCACTCCATGAACATGGAAGGGCTCGAAATCCTTGATGTTGCGGGTGACCACGCACAAGCCATGCACCTTCGCCGTGGCCGCGATCAGGCTGTCGGCCAGCGGCCGCGGCGCAGGCACGTGGTAGGCCGCGTTTTCCATGGCCACCATCGCATCCACTGGCAGTACACGCCCCTGAAAGGCCGTGAACACGCGCTCCACCAGCCAGCGGCGCAGCACCTGCCCGGCAATCGGGTCTTGCCGGGCTTTCAACTGCACGCCTTTCTCCAGCTCCATCAGCGTGATCGCGCTGATGAAAAGGGACTCGGCCGCGACCGATTGCGCCCAGGCCACAACGCCATCGTTCGCGCGGCCCGACGATGCCTTGCGCAGTTCGGAAACGACGTTGGAGTCCACCAGATACATCAGGACAGGTCCACGGCGCGCGGCAAATCCTTCGCGCGCTCAATGTCGAAATCGATATCGGCGGCCTCGGGCATGGCCAGCAATTGAAGAATGTTCCGGGTCTGCCCCGACAGTTCACGGAATTTCTCAATGCTCATCAGCACGTGGGCAGGTTGCCCCCGGTCCAGGATGTAGACCACGTCATCACCACTGGCCGCTTTCTTGGCAGCGGAAACATGCTGGTTGAATTCACGGCTGCTGAAGGTCGAAATCTGCATGACGCACCTCCGTCAAAGAAAATGCTTGTACGTTACTACATTCGCAAAAATGGAGTACCGGACAAGCATTTCTGATGGGGCTTCGGGAAGCGGAGCCCAGTCAATGACCGGGCCCCACTGGACAGGCTCCAGCGTGTCGAACCTGATCCTGAATCAGAGGTTCTGCGCGTTTTGCAGCGCGGCAATGCGCTCTTCGATCGGCGGGTGGGTCGAGAACAGCTTGCCGATGCCACCGGCAATGCCCATGGCGGCCACGCTCTTGGGCAGCTCGCCGGGGTGCATGCCGCCCAGGCGGGCCAGGGCGTTCATCATGGGCTGCTTGCGGCCCATGAGCTGGGCGGCGCCCGCGTCGGCGCGGAATTCGCGCTGGCGCGAGAACCAGGCCACGATGATGGCGGCCAGGAAGCCCAGCACGATGTCCAGCACGATGGTGGTCACGTAGTAGCCGATGCCGGGGCCCGAGCTGCTTTCGTCGTTCTTGCGCAGGAAGCTGTCCACGGCATAGCCGATGACGCGCGACAGGAAGACCACGAAGGTGTTCATCACGCCCTGGATCAGGGTCATGGTCACCATGTCGCCATTGGCGATGTGGGCGACCTCGTGGCCGATCACGGCCTCCACCTCTTCGCGCGTCATGCCTTCCAGCAGGCCCGTGGACACGGCCACCAGGGCCGAGTTCTTGAAGGCGCCGGTGGCGAAGGCATTGGGCTCGCCCTCGTAGATGCCGACTTCGGGCATGCCGATGCCGGCACGGTCGGCGAAGCCGCGCACGGTGTTGACGATCCAGGCCTCATCGGCGTTGCGCGGCTCGTTGATCACGTGCACGCCCGAGCTCCACTTGGCCAGCGGCTTGGAGATCAGCAGCGAGATGATGGCGCCGCCAAAGCCCATGATGAAGGCGAAGCCCAGCAGGGCCCCGAGGTTCAGGCCATTGGAGGTCAGGAAGCGGTTGACGCCCAGCAGGCTGGCGACGATGCCCAGCACCACCACGACGGCGACGTTGGTCAATAGAAAAAGTGCGATGCGTTTCATCAGTGGGTTCTCCACAAAGTGGGGAAAGGAGGAAGGATCTGGGCCCTGCAGCGTTGAAAAGTGAGGGCCGCACCGGCTGTTTTCAAGCCGGGTCCTGCGCCGTTGTCATTCCTTGTTGTGATGCTTGTACGGAACGGGGCGCCCGGAACACGAGAGAGTCATCATAGAAGGAAAAGTTCTCGTTTTCGCGCCACCAGCCGGGCACGCCCAGCACCGGCAAGGGCGCAAAAGGCTTGGCCGCCAGCGTGTCCGGCTCCAGCCAGGCGCTGGCGGCCAGCCAGGCGTCGATATCCGCTGCGCCAGAAGCCGGCGTGGCGCCTGCACCATCCGTGTGCACGCACAGCACATGGGCCGTGATGGGCTTGCGCGGCTGCACCAGCTTTTCCAGCAGCGCATGGCCTATGGGCAGCAGCCTGGACGCGG
>NZ_JTKZ01000706.1:0-10979 GCF_000799035.1 Delftia sp. ZNC0008 | reverse complement strand
CCGCGTCCGATCAGAACGGGTAGTGGCGGGGCGCGGTCTGCATGGTGATCCAGCGCGTCTCGGTGAAGGCGTCGATGCCTGCCTGGCCGCCGAAGTGGCCGTAGCCCGAGTTTTTCACGCCGCCAAAGGGCATCTGTGCCTCGTCATGCACGGTGGGGCCGTTGACGTGGCAGATGCCGGCCTCGATGCGCGCGGCCACGCGCCAGCCGCGTGCAGTGTCGCGGGTGTAGACGGACGAGGACAGGCCGAATTCGTTGTCGTTGGCCATGGCGATGGCCTGCTCCTCGCCGCGTACGCGCACGATGGCCTTGACGGGGGCGAAGGTTTCCTCGCGGAAGATGTCCATCTCGGGCGTGACGCCGTCGATCAGCGTGGCTGCCATGAGCGTGTTGGTGGCCTTGCCGCCGCACAGCAGTTTTGCGCCCTTGGCCAGCGCGTCGTCGATCAGGCGGTTGGCGCGCTCCACGGTGGCCATGTCCACCACCGAGCCCAGCACCACGGGACCCTTGCGCGGATCGCCCAGCGGCAGCGAGGTGGCACGGGCCACCAGCTTGTCCAGGAAATCCCCGGCCACGGCCTCGTCCACGATGATGCGTTCGGTGGACATGCAGATCTGGCCCGAGTTGGCAAAGGCACCGAAGGTGCAGCCGGCCACGGCGGCGTCGATGTCTGCATCGTCCAGCACCACGAAGGGCGCCTTGCCGCCCAGCTCCAGAATGGCGGGCTTGAGGTACTTGGCGCAGGTCTGGCCGATGATGCGGCCCACGCGCGTGGAGCCCGTGAAGTTCACGCGGCGCACGGCCGGGTGGGCCACCATGGCCTCGACCACGGCGCCGGCATCTTCGGGCGCATTGGTCACGAAGTTGACCACGCCGGGCGGCAGGCCGCCTTCCTGCAGGGCCTCGATGATCAGGCCGTGCGTGGCGGGGCACAGCTCCGAGCCCTTGAGCACCACGGTGTTGCCGCAGGCCAGCGGCGTGGCGATGGCGCGCACGGCCAGGATGACGGGCGCATTCCAGGGCGCAATGCCCAGCACCACGCCAGCGGGCTGGCGCACGGCCATGGCCAGGCTGCCGGGCACGTCCGAGGGAATGATCTGGCCATTGATCTGGGTGGTCAGCGATGCGGCCTCCAGGAACATGTTGGCGGCCAGGTGCACGTTGAAGCCGGCCCAGATGCCCGAGGCGCCCGTCTCGGCGGCCATGGCGGCGGCAAAGGCCTCGGTTTTGGCCTCCAGCGCCTGCGATGCCTTCATCAGCATCTGGCGGCGCTCGGTCGGGCCCAGCGCGGCCCAGGCGGGGAAGGCCTGTTGCGCGGCTTCGACCGCGCGCACGGCATCCTGCGGCGTCGCGGCCGGTGCGCGCGTGGCCACCGATCCGTCCAGCGGATTGCGGCGCTCGAAGGTGGCGCCGTTGCCGGCCTGGACGGCCTGGCCTGCGATGAGCATGGTTTGTTCGATCATGACTGTCTCCTTGGTATGCGGTTGTGGCCTGGGCGTTGGCGCAGCCGGGCGTGCCGGTCATCGTAGAAGCAGGCGATGGCGCAGGCAGCCCGCTGGGCGCACAAAGCGCATGACGGATCGTGCACGGGCTCCGGGGTTTACCCTTGTCCTGGCTGTCCGCGGGGAAAGCCATGGGGCGCGACGGGCCTGCACTTTCCCATAATCACGTCCATGGCCGCACACAGATCCTTCACCCGTGCGGCGATCAGGAGAGACCGCACATGACCGATGCCATGGTGTTGAGCACCGACGGACTGCCGCCCGGCGAGACGGCGTCGGCCTGGCATGCCTGGATGTCGAGCCTGTTTGCAGGCCTGGATACCGATGTCTATGGCGAACGCCTGTTCGAGGGCCATGTGCGCGTGGCCAATGCCGGCGATGTGGTCCTGACCCGGCTGGAGGCGGGCCGCCACCGCGTCATGCGCAGCATGCAGGGCCTGCGTGCCCATGAGTCGCCCTATCTGAAGATCGTCGCGCCCTGGGAGGGCGTGGCCAGCGTGCGCCAGCACAACCGCGAGGCCAGCGTGCGCAAGGGCAGCTGGGTCATCTATGACACGGCGCAGGAGTACGAGGTGGCCAATCCCGAATGGTCGGAGCACCTCATCGTGATGCTGCCGCGCCAGGCCATCGTGGACCGGGGCGTCCGGCTGGAAGGACTGATGGGGCGCAACGTGGGCGGCAGCTCGGGCATCGCCCGCATCGCGCTGGAGACCATGCGCAGCACCTACCAGGAGCTGCCCGGCATGGCCCCGCATCTGGCGCGCCGCGCGGGCGAGCTGCTGGTGGACATGGTCCACCTTTCGCTGCAGGAGCTGGCCGGGCAGGGCACGGCAGGCACCCAGCAACTGGCGCTGCAGGACCGCATACGCGCCCATGTGGTGGCCCATCTGCGCGATCCGGGCCTGTCGGTGGAGTCCGTGGCCGCCGCGCTCAACTGCAGCAAGCGCCATTTGCACAACGCCTTTGCGGACAGCCAGACCAGCCTGGGCGCCTTCATACAGCACAGCCGGCTGGAGCTGTGCATGCGCGAGCTGCTGCTGCCCGAGCACGCGCAGCGTACCATCACCGAAGTCGCCATGGACTGCGGTTTTGGCAGCAGCGCGCATTTCAGCCGGGCCTTCAAGGCCTATACGGGCCTGGCGCCCTCGGATTTCAGGGCCATGCGCAAGGCTGCGGGCTGAGCGTCGTCCGGCCATTTCGGGCCGGCTTGCGCTGGCGCCAGGACAGGGCAATGGCCGCATAGGACAATGCCGCCCTGTCTTTCTGCTCATTTCGGACCATTCCATGGACACCAACACCCCGCTTGCCCTGCTGGGCGGGCTTACCGCTTCCCAATTCATGCGCCGCCACTGGCACAAGAAGCCCTTGCTGGTGCGCCAGGCGATCCCGGGCTTCAAGCCCCTGATTCCGCGCGCCAGGCTGCTGGCCATGGCAGGCGAGGACGGGGTGGAATCGCGCCTGATCCAGCAGCACGACGGCGGCAGCTGGAAGCTCAGCCAAGGCCCGCTGTCGCGCCGCAGCCTGCCTTCGCTGCAAAAGCCCGGCTGGACCGTGCTTGTGCAGGGCGTGGACCTGCACGACGACGGCGTGCACCAGTTGATGCAGCAGTTCCGCTTCGTGCCCGAGGCGCGGCTGGACGACCTGATGATCAGCTTTGCCACCGACCAGGGCGGCGTCGGCCCGCATTTCGACAGCTACGACGTCTTCCTGCTGCAGGCCCATGGCCGCCGGCGCTGGCGCATCGGCCGCCAGAAGGACCTGTCGCTGCAGCCCGATGTGCCGCTGAAGGTGCTCTCGCATTTCGAGCCGGAAGAGGAATTCGTGCTCGAGCCCGGCGACATGCTCTACCTGCCCCCGAAGTGGGCCCATGACGGCATCGCCGAAGGCGAGTGCATGACGTACTCCATCGGCTTTCGCTCGCCCGCGCGCGACGAGCTGGCCCGCGAGCTGCTGCTGCGCATGTCCGACGAGCCCGATGAGCCCGAAGTGCCGGTCGTCTACCGCGATCCCGACCAGCCGGCCGTTGAAGCCCCGGGCGAGATTCCCGCCAGCCTGCACGATTTCGCCCGCAAGTCGCTGGAACGCGCGCTGGCCGAGCCGCTGGCGCTGGAGCGCGCTCTGGGCGAGTACATGACCGAGCCCAAGGCCAATGTGTGGTTCGAGCATGGCGAGGAAAACGGCATGTTCGAGAGCGTGGTCCTGGACCGCCGCACCCGCATGATGTATGACGCCAGGCACATCTTCATCAACGGAGAAAGCTATCTGGCCGGTGGCCGCGATGCCACCCTGATGCGCAAGCTGGCCGATACGCGGGCCCTGTCACGCGCCGATCTGGCCAAGGCCAGCGATGACGCGCTGGAGCTGCTGTCCTCCTGGTTTGACGCCGGCTGGGTGCGAGGCGGGCCGCTGTCCTGATCCGGGTAGACGCTGTGACTCAGTCATGCTAAGTTCGGGCATTCACCGTTGACAGCGTTCTGTTGATTCAAGGCGGACTCCGATAGATTTGTAAAGAATTGTCTTGGGTTCGTCAGTAAATTGACAGCAACCTGGTTTTGTTACACAGTGGACGCCAAGGTAGCTTCTTGCTGCCCCATTCGGACTTGGCAAGAGGATTTGTGCGGAATTGTTCAGAGGTTGTCAGTTTCAGTCAGCCTCGAAAAAATCTCCCTATAATTCGTTCCAAGTCGAATGAATGTGTTTGACGTGGCCTGGCCGCCGCGTACCGGTTGCCCGCATCCGGTGGCGCAAGTGGCGGGGCCCCTCCTGTGTACTGTCTTCTTACCTACTCTCTAGGAAACTGTGATGAAGAACTCTCTGATCCTGGCTACCGTGATCGCTGCTGCAGCTCTGGCCGCTTGCGGCAAGAAGGAAGAGGCTCCGGCCCCCGCTCCCGCACCCGCCGTTGAAGCTCCCGCACCGGCAGCTCCCGCTCCCGCAGAAGCCGCTCCTGCTGCTCCCGCCGCCGACGCAGCTGCTCCCGCAGCGCCCGCCGCTGACGCAGCTGCACCTACAGCGGTTGCTCCTGAAGGCGCTGCTGCAGACGCCGCCAAGGCGGCTGCCGACGCTGCCGCCAAGGAAGCCACCAAGCAGTAATCCGGCCTTCGCCGATGGCACAGGCTTAGGCTTGTGCTGCGAAAAAACCGCATCCTTCGGGCTGCGGTTTTTTTTCGTCCACCGGGGCCCGGTCATGCAAATCCATGGTTTATGCACGACGGCCCGGATGCAAAAAAGCCACCGGCAAGTGAATGCGCGGTGGCTGCAGGCGAGGGCTGCCGCCTTAATCCCGACGTGAGGATCGCCTACTTCATGTCGTCGGTGATGACGCGCACGATGCGCTGGGCATTGGCCGAGGTCTCTGGCTGGCCCTGGGTGTTGAGCACGGTGACCGTGGACTTGTCGCCCTCGCTGCGCACCTGGATCTGGTACTTGACCGGCGCGGCCGCGTCGGGCGAGCGGCTGAACAGCTTGCTGAAGAATCCCTTGGGCTCGACCTTGGCATCGGGCGCCACATAGCGCACGAAGTAGATGCCGCGGCTGCGGTCGCGGTCTTCCACGGTGAAGCCCGTGCGGTCCAGGGCCACGCCGACACGGCGCCAGGCGCGGTCAAAGCCTTCGTCGATCTGCAGCACGGGCTGTCCGTTGGCGGATTCCATGCGCACGCTGCCGGTGGCGGCTGCCGTGGTGGTGTTGGCCTTGGCCACGGCGTCGGCCTGCTCCTGGCTCACGCCGAGCTTGACCATCAGGCGGCGCAGGAATTCGGTTTCCAGTTCCGGATCGGAGGGGCGCGGCTGCCAGATGGTCTGGTCCTTCTGGGCGCTGGTGTACACCTCCTGCATGCCGCGGTGCGTGATGTAGACCTCGGTGGAGCCGTCGGCCGAGCGCTCCAGGCGGGTGCGGAACCTGTCGCGCTCGCTGGTGGAGTACAGGCCGTCGAAGACCTTGCCCAGCGTCTTGCGGATCACGTCCTGCGGGATCTTGGCGCGGTTCTCGGCCCAATCCGTTTCGATGATGCCGAGCTGGCGGTCTTCAGTAGTGAAGATGAAGCCGTTTTCCAGCCAGAAGTCGCGCACGGGCTCCCACAGCTGGTCGGCCGGACGCTTGATCACCAGCCAGCGCTGCTCGCCATTGCGCTCGATGCGCACATCGCCCAGGGCGGCGGTGGCCGTTCGGCCCTCTGCCGGCTTTTGCGCCTTGGAGTTGGCTTCCATGGCGGCGGCGGAGACCACGCCGCCGGGCACGGCGTAGCGGGAGTCCGTGGACAGCTGTGTCAGGTCTGGCGGGACTTCCAGGGTGGGCGCCTGCTGCTTGCCGGCGCTCTTGTAGTCGATCTTGCTCTCTTGGAACGTGGTCGTGCAGGCTGTCAGGCCGATGGCCAGGCTCAGCAGGCTCAGACGTGCAATGGGCTGTTTCACGCGAATATCCTTGGTGCGTTCGGTCGGTGGGGCGGGGCGCCTCACAGCAGGCCAGCGGAGCTCAGGGCGGCTTCCACGGTGGCTTCCAGATTCTTGCTCAGGGGTGTCATCGGCAGGCGCATGGCCGGGCCGCAAAGGCCCAGGCGGGCTGCGGCCCACTTGACGGGAATGGGGTTGGCCTCGACGAAGAGGTTCTTGTGCACAGGCATCAGGCGCATCTGGATGTCCATGGCGGTGCGCACGTCGCCGGCCAGGGCCGCCTTGCACAGATCGCTCATCAGGCGCGGCGCCACGTTGGCCGTGACGCTGATGTTGCCGTGGCCGCCGCACAGCATCAGTGCCACAGCGGTGGGATCATCGCCGGAGTACACGCCGAAGCCTTCGGGCACTTCACGGATCAGCCACTGGGCGCGTTCGATGTTGCCCGTGGCTTCCTTGATGCCGATGATGGCGGGAATCTGTGCCAGGCGCAGCACGGTGTCGTGCTGCATGTCGGCCACCGAGCGGCCGGGCACGTTGTAGAGCACCACAGGCAGGTCGCCCACCGCTTCGGCAATGGCCTTGAAATGCTGGTACTGGCCTTCCTGCGTGGGCTTGTTGTAGTAGGGCACGACCTGCAGCTGGCTGTCGGCACCGACCTTCTTGGCGTAGCGGGCCAGCTCGATGGCCTCGTGCGTGCTGTTGGCGCCGCAGCCTGCCATCACGGGAACGCGGCCCGCAGCCTGCTCGACGGACACGCGGATGATTTCGCAGTGTTCCTCCACGTTGACGGTGGGGGATTCGCCTGTCGTTCCCACCACGCCGATGCAGTCCGTGCCCTCGGCCACATGCCAGTCGATGAGTTTTCGCAGCGCCGGGTAGTCAACACTACCGTCCTCGTGCATGGGCGTGATGAGGGCAACGATGCTGCCAGTGAGAGCGACGGAGGAGGATGTCATGTCCGCAAGAAAAAACGGGAAAGGATCATTCTAACGAGTGTCGGAGGCAGGCCCAAGGCGGTCGCCTGTAGGGATTCAGGCGATTGCAGAGCCTGACGCCTTCTGATGCGCCAGCATGGCCACGGGTTCCCGGCCTGTTGCATCGGGGCGCAGTGCCGCAATGCGCTGGACCACGCGATCGGGCTCGCCCAGCTGGCCGTGCTCGTAGGCCACGATGTGCCAGCCCGCGCAGGCCTGCAGCAGCTCGCCGGGCGCCAGCAGGAAATCGGGCCGGGAAGGCTTGCCGAAGGCCTCGTTGCCCTGGGCAAAGGTTTCGTACAGCAGCACGCCGCCGGGGGCCACGCTGTCCAGCAGCGACGGCCACAGCGGGCGCCACAGATAGTGGGTCACGACCACGGCGCCGAACTGCCTGCCGGGCAGGGGCCAGGGGCCGTTTTCAATGTCGGCGCACAGCAGCTCGCCCACGCCCTGCAGGCCGGCCAGGGCCTGGGCGTCGCGGTCCACGCCCGTCACTGCATGGCCGCGTGCATGGAACCAGCGCATGTGGCGGCCAGGGCCGCAGGCCACGTCGAGCACGGTGGCCTCGGGTGCCAGAAGATGCGACCAGCGTTGGATCCAGGGCGAAGGCGGCGTGGCTGCGTGCATGTGAAATTTCGGAAATGAATTGAAAGCGGCCGCCATTGTGCCGCCAGGCCTTTGCCGCGCTTCAATTTCAGAAGCAGGCCCAGAGCTGGTCGGCCATGCCCAGCATGAACTCGGGCTGCAGATAGAGCATGAAGACCAGGCCTAGCACCAGCAGCACGGCGGCCCACAGCGCCAGCCTGCGCAGCAGCTGTGGGCGGGGCGTGGTGGCTGTCGTCATGTCAGGCCGCCGCCTGCGCCGCGCGCGGCCTTGCCACCGGGGCTTCGCGTATCGGCAGGTTCAGCAGGCCGGCGGCCACGCCCAGGCCGATGGCCAGGTACCAGACCACCTGGTAGCTGCCGGTGTGGTCATACAGATAGCCGCCCAGCCAGACACCCAGAAAGCTGCCGACCTGGTGGCTGAAGAACACCATGCCGCTCAACATGGACAGATGCTGCACGCCGAAGATCTGGGCCACGGTGGCATTGGTCAGCGGCACGGTGGACAGCCACAGCAGTCCCATGGCGGCCGAGAAGATGTAGACCGACCAGGGCGTCAGCGGCGCGAGCAGGAAGAGCACGATCACCACCGAGCGCGTGAAGTAGATGGTGGACAGCAGGTAGCGCTTGGGCAGGCGCTGGCCCAGGTTGCCGGCCACGTAGGTGCCAACGATGTTGAACAGCCCCACCAGCGCCAGCGAGATGCTGGCCACCTGCGGTGCCAGGCCGTAGTCCTTGAGGTAGCTGGGCATGTGCACGCCGATGAACATCACCTGGAAGCCGCAGACGAAGTAGCCGGCCGTCAGCAGCACGAAGCTGGGCGTGCGCAGCGCTTCGGCGACGGCCTGGCCCGCGCTCTGGTCGCGCACGGGTCGGGTATTGCCGGCCGTGAAGCCCGGCTCGCGCAGGCCGAAGGCCAGCGGAATGATCATCAGGGCGCACAGCGACAGCAGCAGCAGGGCGTTGGACCAGCCGAAGTTCGAGATCAGGCTGCCTTCCACGGGCACCATGAAGAACTGGCCGAAGGAGCCCGCCGCCGCCGTCACGCCCATGGCCCAGCTGCGCCGCGCCACGGGAATCTGGCGGCCCAGCACGCCGTAGATCACGGCATAGGTGGTGCCGGCCTGGGCTGCACCTATCACCACGCCGGCCGTCAGGGCGAACCAGGTTGTCGTGGGCGCCATGGCCATGCCGGCCAGGCCCAGCGCATACAGCAGCGCGCCCACCAGGAGCACGCGGAAGGCGCCGAAGCGGTCGGCCAGCATGCCGCCGAAGATGCCGAGCACGCCCCAGGATAGGTTCTGGATGGCAATGGCCAGCGCGAAGGACTCGCGCGTCCAGCCCATCTCCTGGGTGATGGGCTGCAGCCACAGGCCGAAGCCGTGCCGGATTCCCATGGACAGCGTCACGACTGCGCCCCCGCACAGCAGTATCTGCACCATGGACATGGGTTGGTTGTTTTTGTGCATGCGGCAAACTTTAGCGAAACTCCGGGTTTTGCGCTGCGACGCGTGGGTCGCCCATGCGCCAGCGCGGCACTTCGTAGCCCTTGGCGGCACTGGCCTTTTCGGGATAGTCAATGTCAATGACTGTGAATGTATCCAGCACTGAGCCGGGCCGCGCACTACAATCCGCCCCCATGGCAGTCAAACCATCTCCCACTTCCGCCAGCGAATACTCCGAAGGCTCGATACGCGTGCTCAAGGGCCTGGAGCCCGTCAAGCAGCGTCCCGGCATGTACACGCGCACCGACAACCCCCTGCATGTGCTGCAGGAGGTGATCGACAACGCGGCCGACGAGGCGCTGGCCGGCTTCGGCAAGAAAATCCGCTTCACCCTGCATTCCGACGGCTCCTACAGCGTCGAGGACGACGGCCGGGGCATCCCCTTCGGCATGCACCCCGAGGAAAAGGCGCCCGTGGTGGAGCTGGTCTTCACCCGCCTGCATGCGGGCGGCAAGTTCGACAAGGGCAAGGGCGGCGCCTACAGCTTCTCGGGCGGCCTGCATGGCGTGGGCGTCTCGGTCACGAATGCGCTGGCCACGCGCCTTGAGGCCTGCATCCACCGCGAGGGCAAGGTGGCCACCATCGCCTTCTCGGGCGGCGACGTGGTCGAGCCCCTGCAATCGCGGCCGCTGGCCGCGGGCGAGCGCAAGCAGGGCACGACCGTGCGCGTGTGGCCCGATGCCCGCTACTTCGAATCCTCCCAGCTGCCCATGGGCGAGCTGATGCATCTGCTGCGCAGCAAGGCCGTGCTCATGCCCGGCGTGTCGGTGACCCTGGTCAACGAGAAGACGCGCGACACTCAGACCTGGCAGTTCAAGGGCGGCCTGCGCGACTATCTGCAGCAAAGCCTGCATGGCGAGGCCGTCATCCCCCTGTTCGAAGGCGAGGGCTTTGCCGACCGCAACCACGACAGCTTTGCCGAAGGCGAGGGCGCCGCCTGGTGTGTGGCCTTCACCGAGGATGGCGCGCCGCTGCGCGAAAGCTATGTCAACCTGATCCCCACCACGGCCGGCGGCACGCACGACAGCGGCCTGCGCGACGGCCTGTTCCAGGCGGTCAAGGCCTTCATCGAGATGCATTCGCTGCTGCCCAAGGGCGTCAAGCTCATGCCTGACGACGTCTTCGCGCGCGCCAGCTACGTGCTCAATGCCAAGGTGCTGGACCCGCAGTTCCAGGGCCAGATCAAGGAGCGCCTGAACTCGCGCGATGCCGTGCGCCTGGTCAGCGGCTACGTTCGCCCTGCGCTGGAGCTGTGGCTCAACGAGCATGTGGAATGGGGCCGCAAGCTGGCCGAGATCGCCATCAAGGCCGCCCAGACCCGCCAGAAGGCGGGCCAGAAGGTCGAAAAGCGCAAGGGCTCGGGCGTGGCCGTGCTGCCCGGCAAGCTCACCGATTGCGAAAGCCGCGACTTGAGCCTGAACGAGGTCTTCCTGGTCGAGGGCGACTCGGCCGGCGGCAGCGCCAAGATGGGACGCGACAAGGAAACCCAGGCCGTGCTGCCCCTGCGCGGCAAGGTGCTCAACACCTGGGAAGTCGACCGTGACCGCCTGTTCGCCAACAACGAGATCCACGACATCTCGGTGGCCATCGGCGTGGACCCGCATGGCCCCCATGACACGCCCGACCTGTCCGGCCTGCGCTACGGCAAGATCTGCATTCTTTCGGATGCCGACGTGGACGGCTCGCACATCCAGGTGCTGCTGCTCACGCTGTTCTTCCGCCACTTCCCCAAGCTCATCGAGGCCGGCCACATCCATGTGGCGCTGCCGCCGCTGTTCCGCGTCGATGTGCCTGCGCGCGGCAAGAAGCCAGCAGCCAAGATGTACGCGCTGGACGAGGGCGAGCTGACCGCCATCCTCGACAAGTCCGCCAAGGATGGCGTGCCGCGCGAGAAATGCCAGATCAGCCGCTTCAAGGGCCTGGGCGAGATGAATGCCGAGCAGCTGTGGGAAACCACGCTCAACCCCGACACGCGCCGCCTGCTGCCCGTGCAGTTAGGCGG